>JBDRNI010000124.1:0-3829 GCA_043811335.1 Candidatus Omnitrophota bacterium
AGGGGGCGATTATGCGCGTGTGATGGCGCCGCCCTATGATGTGATATCGGACAGCATGCGTGACGAACTTTACGGAAAAAGCGAGTATAATATAGTCCGTCTCATACTCGGGAAGTCCTTTGAAGGGGATACCGGCGCAGATAATAAGTATACCCGCGCAAAGCTCTTCCTTGACCGGTGGCGGCAGGAAGGCGTGCTAAAAAAAGACGAGACCGGGGCTTTTTACGTGTATCTGCAGGAATATGATCATGGAGGAACGAGGCATCGGCGGGTCGGATTCATGGGGCTTATGAAACTCAATCCTTCCGGCCGGGATGAGGTTCTGCCGCATGAACACACATTGAAGAAACCTAAAGAAGACAGGTTGAATCTGATGAAAGAAGTCAGGGGTAACCTTAGTCCGGTATTCGTTTTGTATGACGACGGGGACCGTCAAATAAAGGAAACGCTGGAAAAGGGGATGTCCGCCTCAAAGGCCGTGATAGATATATGTATTGACGGTATACGGCACGCGTTATGGCGTGTTTCAGATAACCCCTCACTGGAAAAAATAGTTTCCCGTATGTCCGGCAAGAAGACATTTATCGCGGACGGGCACCACAGATATGCGGTTGCCGGGCTCTATCGCGATACCGAACATGAGAAACCCGGGGGCTCGCCGGATGCCGATTACGTAATGACATATTTTACCGATCTTGCGGAAGACGACAATTTAACGGTAATGGCCACGCACAGGGTTATAAAGAAGATGCCCGTGTCCGGGGAAGATAATATCGCGGCCGGACTGAACCGGTATTTTAATGTTACCGAGTGTGACGGTCTCCCCGGGCTCATGAAACGGCTTGAAGGTTGCGCCGGTAGAGCCCATGTTCTCGGTTTTTTCGGCGGCACGAAATATCTTTTCGCGGAACCAAAAGATGAAACGGCGCTTTTAGTGCTTGTCAAAGAGAATAAATCCGATGTATGGAAGGATCTGGATGTCAGCGTTCTGCATTCGGCCGTGTTTGACGGCATATTTTCTCTGGGTAATATCGAGGGAAACATCACTTATGTGAGAGACCCTGAGACCGGAGAAGCCCTTGTCAAAGACGGCAGTCACGCGGCAGCATTTTTTCTGAACCCCACGAGGGTGGAACAACTCAAGGCCGTAGCCGAGCTTGGCGAGATGATGCCGCAGAAATCCACCTATTTTTATCCCAAGCTTTTGACAGGATTAGTAATGAATATTTTTCAAGATACGTGAGAGCTGAACAATGGCCTTTTTTTCAAAGAAACCCATATTCGGCAAGACCAAGAAAAAAGAGATCCCCGGCGGATTGTGGACAAAGTGTCCCGGGTGCGGGGAACTGCTTTACAGCAAGGCTCTCAGGGATAACCTGAAGGTATGCGCGAAGTGCGATTACCATTTTAGAATGAGTGCGTACGAACGGATTGAGGTCGTTCTTGATCATGATTCGTTCCGCGAAATGTATAAAGACATGTCAAGCAAGGATCCCTTGAAGTTTAAGGGGCTGAGCGATTATCCTTCCAAGATAATGAAAGACCAGAAAAACACGGGGCTGAAAGAGGCCGCTGTTGTCGGTGAAGGGCTCATAAACGGGAAACGTGTTGCTCTCGGGGCTACCGATTTTCGTTTTATCATGGGATCAATGGGGTCCGTGGTCGGAGAAAAGATTACCCGGCTGATAGAGTATGCCGGCGCGGAAAAAATACCGTTGATCATTATTTCCGGATCCGGCGGAGGAGCCAGAATGTATGAGGGAATGCTCTCGCTCATGCAGATGGCTAAAACCGGCGCGGCGTTGGGAAGATTTAATTCTTCGGGGGGGCTTTTTATATCGGTGCTCACTAATCCCACGATGGCGGGGATCATGGCCAGTTTCGCCTCGCTCGGCGATATAATTCTGGCCGAGCCGAAAGCGCTTATCGGTTTTACGGGCCCGAGGGTAATCCAGCAGACGATAAAACAGGATCTCCCGGAAGGGTTTCAGAGCTCGGAATTTTTGATGGAACACGGCCTGATAGACATGATCGTTCACCGGAGAGAACTCAAGGAAACACTTTCACGGCTGATGGGGTATCTTCGCCGGGAAGAGACAGAAAAATCGGCGGAGGGTTGACTTTTAGGCGCGAATATTGTATATAGACAGGGGTTAGGTCAATAAAATAAAGGCGGTAGCATGGCGCAGGTTAGCTTAAAAGACACGGTCAAGGTTTTTCCGGGCGGAGTGATCGCCGTTAATAAAGTGAGTTTTGGAGTGGAAAACAAGGAATTTGTCGTCCTTGTAGGGCCTTCCGGGTGCGGAAAATCCACAACGTTAAGACTGATAGCAGGGCTGGAAACCCTCTCGGAGGGTGATATATACATAGGTTCGAGAAAGGTTAACAATATACCGCCCAAAGACAGGGACATCGCAATGGTGTTCCAGAATTACGCGCTTTATCCTCACATGACCGTTTATGAGAACATGGCTTTTGGATTAAGATTGAAAAAATATCCCAAGGCCGAGATAGATTCGCGGGTAAAAGAGGCGGCAGGAATACTCGGATTGGAAAGTCTCCTTGATAGAAAGCCAAGAGCGCTTTCCGGCGGGCAGCGTCAGCGTGTCGCGGTGGGCAGGGCGATCGTCAGAAAACCCAAGGTCTTTCTTTTTGACGAACCTTTGAGTAACCTGGATGCCAAGCTCAGGGTGCAGATGCGGACCGAACTTCACCGTCTCCATATAAGGCTTCAGGCCACGATGATCTATGTTACACATGACCAGACCGAAGCCATGACGCTGGGGGACAGGATAGTCGTCATGAAAGACGGGGTCATTCATCAGATAGATGCACCCACCACCGTGTATAATTCGCCCATCAACAAATTTGTTGCCAGCTTTATCGGTGCTCCGCCCATGAACTTTATGGAAGGCCGGATCATTAAAAAGGACGGTAAGCTGTATTTTGACGCAACAACCTTCAGGGTTAAACTTGTTGAAGAGATGTATGATGTGCTTGCTGATTATGTTCACAAAGAAGTGATTTTCGGCATCAGGAGCGAAGATATATATGATAAACTTTTTGTTTCGGAAGCCCCTCCCGAGAATACCGTGACCATGACCTGTGAAGTGGTCGAACATCTTGGGTCCGAAGTGTATATTCATCTAAACCCCGGAGATAAACGCATTCTGGTTGCCAGAGTTTCAGGCGACGCCAATCCTCAGATAAATCAGGACATGGATGTCGTGTTCGATATGAGTAAAGTCCATTTTTTTGACAAAACTACCGAAAAGACGATCGTGTAAGAGGCGCATGAACGCGGATGAAGACGCGGGCTTTTCTATGACTCCTTTCATAAAAAGGAATTTTCTTATCGCCGTATCGGTTGTTCTTTTTGCCGGACTGATGCTCAGTATAAGCAGGTTCGGCCCCTCCCTGGAAAGCCACATAGAACATTTGGAAATTATCGCCATCAGCCTGATGATCATGGTAAGTCTTGTTGTCATGCTTTTCTGGGCCCTTCTCGGAGTTTTCGGCGGGCTGGCTTCTTTTTTGATAGCGATGAGTTTTCTCTACAGACCTCTGACTGATTTAAACCCGTATTACTACAATGTTTTAATCCTGACATTTTTTGTCGGCAGTTTTATAGGATACTGGATCTACCGGAAGATCAGCTTATCTAACCAGGAATATACGGTTACGATGGAAAAGATCCGTGAGGATGTTAATCTTGTTAATAATCACATGAAGAACAGGGCCGCCGAGGTCTCGGCCATGGAGAAAAAGATCGAGGACCTTCTCAAGCTCAAGAACATAGCGGATAATCTGAGCTTGTCTCTTTCAAAGG
>JBDRNI010000125.1:0-3100 GCA_043811335.1 Candidatus Omnitrophota bacterium
CTTCATGGCTGCACTATAAGAGCCCTTGCCCCTCACAAAGTCATGATTCTCTTCTCTTCCGTCTAAACTGATACATAGACTATCAACCTTCTTTATTTCATTAATCCACTTCGGCAATAAAATACCGTTAGTGATCAGATTAACGTAAAGATCTTTTCCCTTCATATAATCTATGATTCTTCCTATATCGTTCCTCAAAAGGATCTCGCCTCCATGGATAATAAAATGATACGCCCCGAGTTCCTTACACTCATCTATAATTCTCAGAATCTCATCCGTCGTAAAGTCCTTTATTCGTCTGCCCGACCAGTCCCCTTCACAGTATTTGCACCGGAGGTTGCATCTATCGGTCATAAACAAAAGAACCACAAGCGGCTTGTAAACACCCGTCAATTTGCACTTGAGAATATTCAACGGCAGCCGCACACACGATCTCAGATAAGCATATCGTTCTTTCATATTCATTTTTCGCTGTTTCCTTTCCTGAAATAAAAAAGCACCGTTATCACACCCAACTCGATCCATAACCAAATGATCCTTAATCCCAAACGAACCAGATAAACCCACTCGATAGGACTGTAATACCACCGGGGACGCATCTTGAACCATCCTATCGTATTGCTTTTCTGACGTAATAGTTTACCGATTACCTTGCTCTTGAAAGAAAAAAACAGATTATACTTCATTATATCTTTTTTCAACTCCAGCTCCGAAGTTCCCACCGGCACATAAGCCAGGCGATTGCTTCTGAAAATTCCTTCTACGAGGGTCCCGCACGCGTTGAGATTCCGCCAGTCTTTTTCAATATTCAGCCGTCCCTCTTTTTTCGCTATTTCGTATAATCTGGTTCCCGGGTAAGGTGTCGCATTATTGAACCTGCCATAATCAAGGTGTTCTTCAGCCATCCTGTATGACTGTAATCTCTCTTCTCTTGTTTCCGTCGGCAGTCCCAGGATCATTGCTCCCGACAGACTAAAATCGTGTTTTTTAACTAATCTCATGGCTTCAATGTTCTGTTTGACGGTCTCTTTCTTGTTAATCAGGGTCATGAGACGTTCCGAAGCCGTTTCCAGCCCTATAAAGATCGCAATAAAATTCGTGGCCTTCAAAACCTTGAGTATGGATTCGTCCACCTCATCACCGCGTATTTGGCACTGAAAAGAGGCCTTTTTATGAAGCCCTCTCTTTCGAATAAGCTCACACATCGTTCTGATATGTTCCTTGCTTGTTAACAGGCTTTCATCATTGAAAGTTATAAGGTGATTGTCGTATTTATTCACTAACAATTCTATTTCGCTAACCGCTCTTGCCGGGCTCCCGAAAGTAACTCTCCTTCCGGTTATGCTGCGCTGGCTGCAGAATATGCAATCGTAAGGACACCCTCTGGAATTCACCACGAACCCAAAATCGTATCTGTCCCGGTGTTTTTCAAACAAATAATATGGAAAAGCCGGCAAAGAATCAAACTCAGGCCCCGGAACGGCTGGATTATGCATAATTTTGCCGTTCCGCTTAAATGAAAGGTTGCTGATGCCGGAAGGATCTTCACCTTTTCTTAAAGCGCGGAGCAATGCCTCAAGCGGCACTTCTCCTTCTTTTCTTACGACAAAATCAACAAGCCCGGTATCAAGCGCTTCTTCCGGTAGAACGGTCGGATGCACGCCTCCGAACACCACCACGGCATCCGGATAGATGGATCTTATCATTCCGGCTATACTGTATCCCCTGGTTATACTGGCTGTTACACATGAAACGCCGAAGACATACGGCTTTTCCATATCCTTTACCAGTTCTCTGACATCGTCCGGCCCGAGCTGCTTAATAGCGTCATCCCAGACCTTAACCTCATGGCGCTTTTCGATCAAGTAAGCGGCCAGAAACGCTATGCCGCGGGGAATTGAAAGCGGAACATACCGGGAAAAAAGGCCGAGTTTTTCAGTCCTGTCATTCTGCGCATTGATCAATATCATTGTTTTAAACTCTTTTCTACCGCCTAAAAAAGTTATGATAAACTTTATCCGGAAGAAACTCCGTCATACGCGTCAAAAGATATTGTGAGAAAGGGACATTAACCGTCCCGCCAGTTTTACGAGCTCTGAGATCTTCAGATATAAATCGGGCGGCAGCGGCGTAACTCGTTCCTATCAGAGTTCTTTTTTCCCGCATCCTGCCCATGTTAAATATCACAAATTCTAACGCCGTGTTAATATATTGCATCCGCAAATTCTCAAAAGTTTTATTGAGGGCTACTCTGGAAGCGGAATAACCGATCCTCTTTTCATGATTTTCCCGAAAAATACTCATGCTGGAAATACCGGCAAAAATTCCCTTATTTCTTTTGATAAAATGTGGCAAGAGCAGCTCCACCCAGCATAGCGCCCCGAACAGATTAACATTAAAATTTTCCCTGAACTTATCTCCTCGGAAATCTTTTTCCACAATATCGTCCGTTGCGCTTCCTGCGCAAAAAACGGCCGTATCCGGGATAAAATCCTCTTCAAGCATCTTGTTGAAAACATTTTTGACCTGAGCCCCGTCGGTCGTATCGCACTCAAAATACCTGAAAAGTCCGGAAGAAAGTGTCTCGGTGCGAAAAGTATCTACCGCGCGTCTTCCGATACCCCAAACGGCGTTGCCGCGGCGTATAAGATCTTCCGCCAGCGCAAGTCCCAGTCCACTCGAGACACCGCTTATAAAAACCTTCATGCTGTCTCCTTTTTGCACCGCGCCGTCGGTTATCACGATATCTTTGAAATTCAAAAAATTCTCCTAAGCTGGATGTAGGCCTGATTCAAAAACTGCCCCATCCCACCCCCCAGTAAAAGGTTCCAGTCGTTCTGTGTAAGATAAAAACAGGCCTCGCAGTCATTATTCCTGAGAACATGCTCATAGGCCTTTTTTACCCCATATTCCTTCGCATTCAATGCCCTGAAAATATCACTCAATGGTGAACATGGATAAACAAAACCGTCCGCGTCAATAACGATCTTGAGCTTCCCATAAAAACACCTTATCAAGCGGCTTCGGCGCGGAATCTCATTTTTATTAAGTCGGAGGCTCCCAAACGCAAACGGCCAGTTAAAAGCATTTTTCAGCACCC
>JBDRNI010000126.1:0-13337 GCA_043811335.1 Candidatus Omnitrophota bacterium
TCCGCTTATAGTCAAGGAAGCGATGATGATAGAGCCCACCGAGACCGAGTCTAAAGAAACGCTGGACCAATTTATTGAGGTCATGACGCGCCTGGCGCGCCTGGCAGAAAAAGATCCCGGCGCCTTCAAAGAGTTCCCAAAGAACGCCCCGGTTCACCGCCCGGACGAAGTTAAGGCCGCCAGGGATATGAACGTTAGTGATCTGTGAACAGTAATCTGTGAACTGTCGTTGGGGGTGGAACGCGCCAGATCACTACTCACAGATCACAGATCACAGATCACAGATCACAGATCACAGATCACTACGTAGCTATTACTAATTTACAATTGACCCCGGGCATGCGCCGGTGGTAATATGAGGGGCAGATGAAAAGAATTATCTCATTATCAATTTTGTTGTCGGTTGTTTTGTCCGCGGGATGCGCGCAAAGCAATAAGTTCAATTTCGCGTCTCTCATGGGCGTTAATGTGGACGATCTTCGCGCGGCGCGCGCTACCGGTGAAAAGAAAACGATCCCTCTTTCTTATAGCGATGCCTATGATAAAGCAAAGGTTCTTGTGAAGGAGCATTCTCTGACAGTTCTTCGTACAAGTAAAGCGGGGCGTTATATTGTCGTCATTGGTATTCCCAAACAGGTCAACACTACCCGTGTCGGGATATTTTTTGAACCGGTAACGGATAAAAGCACTAAGGTAACGCTAAGCTCGTTAAGTGATACCGCCCTCGCAAAAGCCAAAGAAATGGTCTTCGATAAGATGTAACCCTCAGTTAATCCCGAGTGAAAATAACCAATAACCAAGATACAATCCTTCGGCTGCGCTCAGTATAGAACCGGGGACATGCCTTTTGGGGACACCCCTGAGCACGAAAAGACCCCGTTTTTGACGCGTTTTTGGAATTGGCCTTGAACGGCGCGGAGAATTGCCTGAGGGCCTTGCTCGCGGAGATGGGCATAAAACAGCCCGAAATACCTTTGCAATGTATTTGGATAGGACACGTTGTGAGTATTTCTACCGGAATGAGAGTCCGTACGAAACACTCACAACGCGTCTTTTGCGGAAAAATGTAGTGTAAATTAATGGGGTGTGGTTTTTTGTTCCAAGGGCGCATATCTGCGAGGCTCTCAGGCAATTCTTCGCACCGCGCTTCGTTCGCAGACAAAATTTGCTCCGCAAATTTTGAGTAGGGGCGGGGACACCCCGCCCTTTGGGGCGCGCCCTCCGAAACCTCTTGAGAAGGAAGCTTGTCTAAAAGCCCCAGAAGTTATATAATTAGTCCTTAAAAGGAGCAAAGAATGATAATTACGAGACAGAAGCCATTGGATGAGATACTTGACTTTATAAAAAACGACAGGAATATATTTCTGGTCGGATGCGCTGTCTGCGCCACGACGTGTAAAACCGGCGGGGAAGAGCAGATAAAGACCGTGTCGGAAAATATCCGGAAAGCAGGAAAAACAGTCGTTGGATGGGCCGTTTTGGAACCGGCTTGCAGCCGTCTTGAGATCAAAAAGTTTCGCCGAAAAGAACAGGGCCGCGTTGATAAAGCCGATGCTATTTTGAGTCTGGCATGCGGCGGAGGCACCCAGGCGGTAAACGCGCTTTTTGAGGATAAAAATGTCTATCCGATGAACGATACCCTTTTTCAGGGTGAGATGACGGAGGTGACGGTAAAAAAGGCAAGGTTTGAACAGAAGTGTTCTTTGTGCGGTGAATGCATGCTGCAGGTTACCGGCGCGATATGTCCGGTGACGCGGTGCCCGAAATCCCTGGTAAACGGTCCGTGCGGCGGGGTAAAAAAGGGGAAATGCGAGATTGATACTGAGATGGACTGCACGTGGACCCTGATATACAAGCGGCTCAAGGGGCTTGATCGACTGGGAGAGTTAAAAAAGGTTCGCGCGCCCAGAGACCACAGCAAAGATAAAAGGCCGCGGACACTCCTCGTGCAATGATCTCTTATTCAATTAAACAAAATGCCGAAAGGATACTTGAAAAACTCCCCGTCGGAGTGGAACTGGTAGCGGCGGGCAAGACACGGACACCGGAAGAACTACGGGAAGCGGTAGCCGGCGGAGTGAGGATCATAGGAGAGAATTACGTTCAGGAGGCCATGAAGGCCTTTTCCCTCATCGGACACGCGGTGAAGTGGCATTTTATCGGACATCTCCAGAAGAACAAGGTAAAGAAGGCCGTGGAGATCTTTGATATGATCGAGACCGTAGATTCCGTTGATCTTGCGAGGGAAATAGATAAGCGCAGCCGGGAGGCCGGGGTTGTCATGCCGGTGCTTATAGAGGTTAACAGCGGCCGGGAGGGGCAGAAATCCGGTGTATTTCCCGAGAAAGCCCGGGCTCTGGCGGAAACCCTGTCGGCGTTTACGGGGATAAAGGTCATGGGGCTGATGACAATGGGGCCGTTTTTAGATAAGGCGGAGGAGTCACGGTCGTATTTTGCCGAGACAAAGAAAACGTTTGAGCTTATAAAGTCCGCGGGGATAACGGGTGTGGAAATGAGATATCTTTCCAT
The DNA here is from genome assembly GCA_043811335.1 of Candidatus Omnitrophota bacterium. GTDB lineage: Bacteria > Omnitrophota > Gorgyraeia > Tantalellales > Tantalellaceae > CAZGOZ01. The sequence continues at coordinate 2,530 of JBDRNI010000126.1, forward strand.
GGGGATGACGGCCTCTTACAGCGTGGCCATATCAGAAGGCGCGAACATGGTGCGGATAGGCACAAAGATCTTCGGAGAAAGATGAAGGAAAACATGCGTGACATTGTTATTATAGGCGGAGGCCCTGCGGGATTCACGGCCGGTTTGTATGCCGCGAGAGCCCGGATGAACGTTCTTCTTGTTGAGAGCCTTTCGGTTATCGGGCAGGCGGCGATGACGGAAGTTATTGAGAATTATCCCGGCGTAGAGAAAACGGGCGGAGTTGAGCTGGTGATGTCTTTTAAGAAACAGGCCGAGGCGTTCGGCCTTGAATGCCGTCAGGGAACCGTAAAAAATATTTCGCGCCGCAATGAGAACGAAAGGACTGTATGGCGGATTGAAGATGAAACCGGCGTGAACGAATCACTTTCCCTCGTTATTGCTTCGGGCGCCAGGGCAAAAAAACTGCGGGTACCGGGAGAAGAAGAATTTACGGGCAGGGGTGTTTCTTATTGCGCGACGTGTGACGCGCCCTTTTTCCGGGAGAAAGACATCGTAGTTGTCGGCGGCGGGGACACGGCCGCTGAAGAAGCGTTATTTCTGACGCGATTCGGTAAGAGAGTGACCATTATTCACCGTCGTGACCGTCTGCGCGCATCCGGTATATTGCGTGAACGCGTTTCCGCGAACAAGAAAATGGAATTTGTCTGGAACTCGGTCGTAGAAGAGATAAGAGGCGCGAAGACGGTTGAAAAAGTCATGGTAAAAGATCTTAAAACGGGCAAGAAAAGCGACATCCCATGCGACGGTGTGTTTATTTTTACGGGATGGCGGCCGAACACGGATTTTCTCGGAGAAAGCGGCGTTGAAATGAACAAGACCGGGCATGTCATGGCGGATAGAGACATGAAAACATCGCAGGCCGGAATATTCGCTGCCGGAGATTGTTGCGAAAAATCATTGAACCAGATCGTTACTGCCTGCGGCGACGGGGCGATCGCCGCGTTTTCAGCGCAGCATTATGTAGAGAAACTTAAGGGAACCGCGTACGAGTGAACAGTGAACAGTGAACAGTGATCTGTGAATAGTGAACTGTGAGTAGTTGGAAACGACAGATTCGGATAACCAAATAAGAGTGAAAGGATAAAAATGCGGTCAGACCAGATGAAAAAGGGGCTTGAGAGGGCTCCGCACCGTTCTCTTTTTAAAGCGCTTGCATATACCGATGAGGAACTGGCCAGGCCCATTATCGGCATCGCCAATTCCGCGAATGAAGTTATCCCAGGACACAGTCGTCTCGGGGAGATAGCGAAAGCGGTCAAAGCGGGCATTAGGATGTCCGGCGGAACGCCCATGGAATTTAACACTATCGGGGTGTGCGACGGCATAGCCATGGGGCATAAAGGCATGAAATATTCTCTTCCGTCGCGTGAGCTAGTCGCGGATTCGGTAGAGATAATGGGCACGGCGTATCCTTTTGACGGGCTGGTTTGCATAGCGAGCTGCGACAAGATCGTGCCCGGTATGATGATGGCCATGCTTCGCCTCAATATTCCCGCGATCTTCGTGTGCGGCGGCCCGATGATGGCGGGGTGCGCGGGAAAGAGGACGGTTGATCTAATTACCGTATTTGAGGGTGTCGGCGCGCGCGCAGCGAATAAGATCAGCGAAAAGAAATTGAGACAGCTGGAGAATACGGCTTGTCCCGGCGCGGGATCGTGTTCCGGCATGTTCACCGCGAATTCCATGAATTGTCTCAGTGAGGCCCTCGGCCTGGCATTACCCGGTAACGGAACAACTCCGGCCGTGACGGCAGGAAGACTGCGCCTGGCCAAGCAGACCGGCATGAAAGTAATGGAGCTTGTCACGAAAGACATCAAGCCGCGGGACATAGTTACGCGAAAGGCCCTGGAGAATGCCATCAGTGTTGAGATGGCGCTCGGAAGTTCCACGAACACCGTTCTTCATCTCCCGGCCATCGCGCGAGAAGCCGGCATTACGCTTGACCTCAAGTTATTCAATAAAATAAGCGAACGCACACCGAACCTGTGCCGGATATCCCCGTCCGGAGAACAACATCTTGAGGATCTGGACGCGGCAGGAGGTATATCCGCTGTCATGGCGGAACTGGACAAGAAAAAACTGATAAACATGGCCATCATGACGGTAACCGGCCGAACGGTAAAAGAGAATATCCACGGGGCGCGCAACCTTGACGTGGAAGTGATACGTCCGATAGAAACTCCATATTCTCCGGACGGAGGCCTGAGTATTCTTTTCGGGAATCTGGCTCAGGACGGGGCGGTCGTGAAAAAATCGGCTGTCAAAGACAGCATGCTCGTTCGAGAAGGGGTCGCGCGTGTTTTTGATTCAGAAGAAGACGCCATGAAAGCCATAATGGGCAAGAAGATAAAAAAAGGCGATATCATCGTGATCCGTTACGAAGGTCCCAAGGGCGGACCCGGGATGAGGGAGATGCTGAGCCCGACTGCCGCCATAGTGGGCGAGGGGCTGGACGAAGATGTCGCGCTTATCACGGACGGGCGGTTCTCCGGAGGAACCCGCGGCGCCTGTATAGGACATATTTCGCCCGAAGCGCAGGAAGGCGGCATCATAGCCATAGTGAAGGATGGCGACAGAATAATGATAGACATTCCCCGCAAATCGCTGGAACTTCTGGTAAGCGATAAAGAGATAAAAGAACGCTTCTCTAAATGGAAGAAGCCGGACTACAAAGTCAAAAAAGGCTATCTAGCCAGATACGCCCGTCAAGTAACCTCCGCCTCCACCGGCGCCGTGCTCAAGACTTAGGGGACATGTCATTTGGGGACACCCCTGAGCACGAAAATTGGGTGTTTTTGACCATTTTTTATCATGAAGGAAATAAAAGACGTAGGGGCTGGGTTTCCCAGCCCTTTGCACCGTCCAGGGCGGGGGAACCCCGCCCCTACGAATTTTGTTTGTCCATTTTTATGACGAAATAATGTTGCAATTGTAAACCACGGGTGGTATTATTGTTTACAATATGGAACATGTTAAGCCGGTTGATGTTATATCAATGCCTATAGCGGAATTGCTTCAGGCGGTGGCAGTGGCGCGGGCGGCGGGACCGGGAAACCGGGTAGAACTTTGCAGCGTGATAAACGCGAAGTCCGGCCGATGCGGTGAGGACTGCAAATTCTGCGCGCAATCGGCGCATCATCACGCTGAAGTATCCGAATATCCGCTGAAAAGCGCCGAAGAGATCTTAAAAGCGGCCCGTGAAGCCGAAAAAAACGGCGCGGAAAAATTTGGCATCGTCACGAGTGGACGGGCGCTTACGAGCGACGAGGTAAAGACCGTCGCCGGGGCCATTTCCCGGATAACTAAAGAAGTCGGTATCGCGCCTTGCGCTTCTCTGGGCGCTCTTTCCCGGGAGTCGTTCATGATCCTGAAAGAAGCGGGCCTTACGCGATATCACCATAATATTGAGACCTCCCGAAGATTTTACCCCTCTGTTGTTTCCACGCATGATTATGATGAAAGACTGAATACGGTAAGAAACGCAAAAGAAGCGGGTCTTGAAGTGTGTTCAGGCGGTATCTTCGGCCTCGGGGAGACCTGGCAGGATCGTATAGACATGGCCGAGCAGCTGCAGGAACTCGGAGTGGACGCGGTCCCTCTTAATTTTCTCGTGCCGGTAAAAGGCACGCCGATGGAAAACGCGAGCGGTGTTACCTCGGCAGAAGCGGTAAGGATAATCGCGCTTTTCCGCATCGTGCTGAAACGTGCTGTTATCAAGGTGGCTGCCGGCAGGGAATCGGTGTTGCGTGATTTTCAGGGGATGATGTTCGCCGCCGGAGCGAACGGAATGATGATAGGCGGATACCTCACGGTGGCGGGTCGGCCCGTGGCGGATGACAAGGCGTTTATTAACGAAGTGAATAAATTATGGAACGCGAGATAAAGAACTTTCTTGCGGAAAGAAAGAAAAAAGGCCTGTTAAGACGGCTTACGCCGGTTACTTGTCTCGGTGCCGGCAGAATACGCGCCTGCGGACAGGAATATATCAATTTCTCTTCAAACGATTATCTGGGGCTTTCAGGTCATCCGCGTCTTGCTGCAGCCGCCGCGGGAAAACTTTCTCCCGTTGTTGGATCTTCCGCGTCCCGGCTTATGACAGGCACGACCACCCTGCATCACGAGCTTGAGGAAAAAATAGCCGTCTTCAAAGGTAAACCGGCCGCTCTGGTGTTCAATTCCGGATATCAGGCGAATGTCGGCATGATCAGCGCGCTTTGCGGAAAAAGGGATTGTGTTTTTTCCGATCGGCTGAATCATGCCAGCATAACCGATGGTATTCGCCTCTCCGGCGCCGGATTTTTTCGGTTCCGGCATAATGACATGAGTCATCTTGCCGCGTTATTACGGGAGAAAAGAGACAGATACGACCGGGTGCTTATCGTAACGGAAACGCTTTTCAGCATGGACGGTGATATTTCTCCGCTTGAGGAAATGGTCCGTTTAAAAGAAGAACACCGATGCATGATGATGGTTGATGAGGCGCACGCAACGGGCATATTCGGCAGGAACGGAAGCGGTCTGGTCGAGGAGAAAGAGGTGACCGATCCCATTGATATTGTGATGGGAACGTTCAGTAAAGCGCTTGGGGGATTCGGCGCTTATGCGGCCATGTCCCGGACGATGCGGGACTACATGATAAATACATGCCGCAGCTTTATCTATTCCACGGCGCTTCCCTCGGCGGTGATAGCCGCCGATCTTGCCGCGGTGGATATAATTAAAACCGAGCCGTATCGCAGGGAAACGCTTTTTGAGAATGTCCGCCGATTTAGAAGCAGGTTAAGGGAAAAAGGGATCCGCGCCGAAGGTGATAGCCGTTCCCAGATCGTTCCGCTTCCCATCGGCGGGAATACGGAAACAATGCGCTTGAGTGAGGATCTAAAAAGGAAAGGTTACTGGGTGACGCCGGTAAGGCCGCCAACGGTTCCCCGCGGCGGGGAACGGCTGCGTGTATCGCTGACGTCCGACCATGCGCCGGAAGTTCTGGACCGTTTTGCCGATGATATCAGTGATTCTTATGGGCGTGTGCGAAAGGATGCGAGCTAAAAATGGATAAACGAATAATCCGAAATAATTTTTCGCGGAACGCTGCCGAGTATGATAATTATGCCGCTGTTCAGAAGGAATGCGCTGAAAAATTGATAACTTCTGTCGGAGAAGACAAAAGTTTTGAGCGTATCCTTGAAATAGGCTGCGGAACGGGCATTTATACCCGAATGCTGCGCGACAAATTTGCCGGCGCGTCGATAACCGCCGTGGATATATCTAAAGAAATGGTAACCTTCGCGGAAAATAAATTGTGCGATGCTAAAACGAATTTCATGGTTGCCGATGGCGAGAAACTGGACTTTACGGATAAATTTGATCTGATCACCTCAAACGTGAGTTTTCAATGGTTTGAGGATCTCGGCGGAACGCTTGCGACTTTCTCCAGATTTCTTGCCGCCGGCGGCGAGCTGTGTTTTTCAATGTACGCTCCGGATACTTTCGGAGAGTTAAAAGAAGTGCTGAGGACTCACTTTGGACGGCGGACATGGCTGAGTTCCAGCAGGTTTATTCCGCGTGATAAGACAAGAGCTCTTCTGGAAAAGCATTTCGGGGAAATAGAGATGACAGAGGGGCGTTTTCCCGTGAGTTTTGTTTCCCTCTGGGATTTTCTTCAGGATATAAAACGTTCAGGCAGCCGCGGGATAGGGCTGAGAAAAGGGATCTATCTGGGGCAGCACGCCATAAGGGCGATGGAGAAGACGTATATTGAGAAATTCAAGGGAATAACCGCCACGCACCACGTTTATTTTTGCAAAGCGCGGGTGCAGGGGGCGGGGTAACCCCGCCCCTACTACTATAATATGAAGACAAACGCTATATTCATAACAGGGACGGATACGGGTGTCGGGAAGACCGTGGTTACGGGACTTCTTGCCCGGTTTTTCAGGGAGAAGGGCGTGAAAGTTGTCACTCAGAAGTGGGTTCAAACCGGATGCGGAGAGAATCAGGGAGATATTAGAACGCACATGCGCCTCATGGGTGAAGAACCGGCGCGTTTCAAAAAATTCCACTCCGACATGGTTCCGTATACACTGAACTTTCCGTCATCGCCGCATCTGGCGGCGGAGATGGAAGGAGTGAAAATTGACACTTCAAGAATAAAAAAGTCTTTTCGGTGTCTCACGAAGGAATTTGATTGCGTGCTTGTTGAAGGCACCGGAGGATTCATGACCCCGCTGAATGACCGAACGCTAATGGCCGATATAGTGGAAGAACTTAGTCCCGGGATCCTCGTGGTCGCCCGGAACAGGCTGGGAGCGATAAACCAAGCGGTGATGACGGTGGAAGCGTTGAGGAAAAGGGGTCTCGGCGTGATCGGCATACTTTTTAACCGGCTTTCAAAAACGGGGAATGAACGTGTTCTTAAGGATAATCCCGGGATCGTAAAAAAGATCACCGGAGAAGAAGTGCTGGGAGAACTCATTCACAGCAAGGATACGGATGTTCTTTACAGGATGTTTTATCCCATCGGCGAGAAAATATTTGAGAAATACATGGCCGGAAAACCGCATGAGCGCCGGACGAAAGGGGAAAAGTGAAAAACGATCTGGTAGAGAGGGATCTGAAATGTCTTTGGCACCCGTATACCCAGATGAAAGATTGTGAGCTCTCCCCGCCGATCCCTGTCTCCTCGGCAGAAGGGGTGAAACTGTATGACCATGACGGTAAGTTTTATTACGACACTATCTCAAGCTGGTGGTGCAATGTTCACGGTCACGGCCATACGGAGATAAAAGCCGCTATAAAAAAACAGACGGATACACTGGGGCATGTTCTTTTTGCGGGTTTCACGCACGTGGGCGCGGTTGAACTGGCGGAGCGGCTCGTTTCACTCACCCCGCCGGGGCTCGTGCGCGTGTTTTATTCGGATAATGGGTCCACGGCGGTGGAAACGGCGCTGAAGATGTCCGTTCAATACTGGCTGAATGTCGGCAAAAACAAAAAAAACTCTTTTCTCGTGCTTGACATGGGCTACCACGGAGATACCGTGGGGGCAATGAGCGTGGGTGGAGAAGGCCTTTTTAATGAAAAATTTAGATCTCTCTGTTTTGAAACATTCAAAACGCCGACGCCGTATTGTTATCGGTGTCCGGCCGGAAGAAAAAAAGGCTCGTGCGCCCTGGAGTGTTTAACTGCGGCGGAAGATATACTGAAGACCCATGCCGGAAGTATCGCCGCAGTGGTGGCAGAACCCATTCTGATGGGCGCGGCCGGTATGATCGTTTATCCGCCGGAGTTCCTGAAAGGCCTTCGTGAACTTTCTCTGAAATACGGCGTGCACATGATAGCCGACGAAGTGGCGACGGGATTCGGGAGAACCGGTAAAATGTTCGCGTGCGAACACGCGGGAATAACCCCGGACTTCATGTGTCTTTCAAAAGGGATAACTTCGGGATGGCTCCCTCTCGGTGCCACGCTTACAACCGAAGATATATTTCAGGCGTTTTACGGCGACCACGGCGAGATGAAAACGTTTTATCACGGGCATACGTTTACCGCCAATCCTGTTGCGTGCGCGGCCGCGATAGCGAGTATTGATCTATTTAAAAAAGAAGATACGCTGGCTTCAGTCGGAAGGATAGAGGCCGTTCTTGCGCCGTTTCTGGAAGAGATGTCGGCTCTTTCCATGGTCGGCGATGTTCGCGGAATAGGAGCGGTAGGCGCGATAGAGCTGGTGAAAGACAAAGACACCAAAGAACGCTTCGCTCCGGGCGATCGCGTGGGCATGAAGATCTACCGCATGGGTCTTGAAAAGAATCTGCTGCTCCGGCCGCTCGGCGATGTTGTTTATCTTTTTCTTCCTTTGTGCATGACGTGCAAGGAGTTGGAAGATGTGCTTGAGAGGGTCACTTGTATTCTTCATGCCGCTGACAAGAAAGTAGGTCACCTTTAAAGGTGACTACGCGTAAGGCCGGAGGGCATGCTTTCTACCAGGGCCCCTCCGCCCGGTGTGGATCCTCCCTGTACGAAAGCATGCCCCCCGGCCTTGTCACGGAGTACGCCTTGTCACGAGTTTCTTGATAACGGGGCGGCATGAAGAGTTTTGCGTGTCAAATAGCGGGTTTTGCTGTAAAATAGGCGTGTATAATAATGAAAAATAAATACGATTATCTTGTGATAGGGAGCGGCCCCGCGGGTTATGCTTCAGCTGTGAAGGCATCACGGCTTGGATTGAAGACCGCCATTGTTGAAAGATATCCGCATCTGCCGGGCGGGGTGTGTCTCAATGAAGGGTGCATCCCCGCGAAGTCACTATACAACAGCGCGAAGATCTACGACACGGTTCGGAATAACGCCGGGCTGTGCGGACTCGGGACATTTCGCGGCCGCGCCGACATGTCCGCGTTTGTTGAAAAAAGCAGAGCCGCTGTCAGTCAACTGCATAAGGGGCTTTTGTTCCTGTTCAAAAAGAACGGCATAGATCTCATCGGAGGAACGGCGCGTTTCGTTAATGACCGCACCGTTCGCGTATGCGGCCCGGAAGGTAGATCGGTTGATATAAAAGCCGAAAAGATACTTATTGCGACGGGGTCTATTCCTAAACCACTGCCATTCGCTCCTTTTGACTCGGAACGCGTGATGAGTTCTTCCGACGCCATTCGTCTGGACAAGATACCGGAAAAGATGCTTATCGTGGGTGGCGGATCTATCGGTGTGGAATTTGCATCTTTTTTCAATACATTGGGAACGAAAGTATCTGTAGTTGAGGCTAAAGATTCTATACTTCCGGAGTTTGACCGGGAAATTTCGGGATATCTAGGATCAGCGCTTAAGAAAAAAGGTATAAACATTAACACTTCCGGAAGTATAAAAGAAAAGAACATGGCCGAAGAAAACGGCCCTGTTCTGGTGTGTATCGGACGTAATCCTGCCACCTCTGAGTTGGGGCTTGAAGAAGCGGGAATTGAGACCGACAGCGGGGGATTTATCCCGGTAAACGCGGCCATGAGAACGAGTGTCCGAAATATCTACGCGGCAGGCGATGTGGTGAATACGCCCATGCTGGCGCACCTGGCCTCCGCAGAAGGAGAGACGGCAGCCGCGGACGTTGCGGGCGGCGTTCCTGAGCCGATTGATTATACCTCTGTTCCGCATGCTGTCTACGGCAGTATTCAGGCGGCGAGTGTCGGCATGTCCGAGGAAAAGTTAAAGGAAAGGGCGTGCATTTTACGATCGGAAAATCGTTTTTTAAGGCCAATGGTAGAGCTGTGAGCTGCGGAGAGACAGAAGGGTTAATAAAAGTGCTTGCAGATAAAAAAACCGGAAAACTGCTGGGAGTCCATATCTTCGGGCATGAAGCTGCGGAATTGATAAATGAATTTGTTGTTGCAAAGAGAGCGGGGCTTTCCGCCGAAGACGTCGGAAAGGCGGTACACGCGCATCCCACCTTCGCGGAACTGGCCCGCGATGCCTGCCGCGCGATCCCGCGGGGAGAGAGGGGATAAACATGGAAATACTCATGATCTTGCTTTTATTCACTCTTGTCGCGCTCATGGCATATCAGATATTTAGGTCCCGTTCCGGCCGTGGAAACGAACGAATGGAAGCCGTTCTCAGCGAAAAGTTCAATGGTTTTTCCGAGAACATCCGCCAGACCATGGATAAAACACGGGAAGAGGTGGAACGGTCCAAAGATTTTCTCTCCGGCAACGCGATAAAAACACTGGAACACATTAATAACATGAATGGTATAGTGAACAGCCTGGTCAAACAGCAGGAGAAAGCGCAGCAACTCGGCCAATCCCTTGAATATCTTCTGCAATCCCCGAAACTCAGGGGAGATTACGGAGAAACCATTCTGGAAGAGATGCTGGACCGCGTTTTGCCGAAAAAAGGAATGTGGGAACGGCAGTATGAGATCGAGGGAGGGGAAAAGGTTGACGCGGTCGTGAAATACAAGGACGTGGTTGTTCCGATAGATTCCAAGTTCCCGAAGGAGGATTATCAGAAATATCTTGCGGCTACCACGCCCGAAGAAAAGAAAAAGCACTGGTCCGATTATGAAAAAACCCTGAAAATCCAGATCAATTCCATAAAAGACAAGTACATCAAACCCGAGAAAGGGACCACTGAGTTTGCCCTTCTTTTTATCCCGTCGGAATCCATTTATTACGAAACGATAGCCGAAAAGAATCACGTGGGTGATATATGTCAGATATATGAGTATGCGACCTCTCGCAAGGTAATTCCGGTAAGCCCCAACACCTTTTATGCGTTTCTGCATGTGATACTACTCGGGATAAGAAATATTGAGATCGCGAAAGAAGCCCGGAAGCTGCAGGCGATGCTTTCAGGGATTGAAAGGGATTTCGGGTTTTTCTACAATAATTTTGAGAACATTGGAAAGGCCATAGAGAAAGCCGCCAAGGTCTATGGCGCCGGAGAAGGACAGATACAGAGATTCAAAAAAAATCTGGATTCCGCACTGAGGCTTGAAATATCCCGCGGTGATGTCCTTCCCGAAGAAGGCGGTGTTCTTTCGCAGGTCGGAAACGATGATCCGACAGAGGAGGTCGTTTGACGCGCGTGGAGGCAATGCTGTGGGAAAAGCTGGATGAAAGCAGAGTGCGCTGCGGGCTTTGCGCCCATCGCTGCGAGATAAAAGAGGGCGATCTCGGTTTTTGCAGAGTGAGACAGAATTCTCTCGGGAAACTTTACACGCATGTGTACGGACGGACCGTTGCCGAAAATACGGACCCGATCGAAAAAAAACCTTT
>JBDRNI010000127.1:0-4033 GCA_043811335.1 Candidatus Omnitrophota bacterium
GGATCAGCAAAAAAGAAGAAGAAGAACAAAAGGCAAAAAACGAGCTGGCCGACATGCTCGTGGTGGATTTTTTTCTGGGGAAAAGCTCTTTTTCAAAAGGCGATAAAGGGATACTTGCGCAGCAAGCCGTCCTAAACCCGCGAAAAATGGGTAAGATTATTTCTGAGACCGCGTTTCAGAAAGCGGGGAAACCGGGAAAAGGAAAAGGCCCCGGAGGCGGAGAGGGAAAGGGCCCCGGAGCAGGAGAAGGCCCCGGAGCAGGAGAAGGCCCCGGAGCAGGAGAAGGCCCCGGAGCAGGAGAAGGCCTCGGAGGAGGAGGGGACGGAAGTCCTGTGGGCTTTGCGCAGGAAAGCATCAAAAAACTTGCATTAAGCATGAAGGATGGAGGGATGAGCGCGGGCGAGATGAAAAAAAACGCGGCAAACATAATATTATCGCTTGATGCGCCGCTCCGCGGTGACGTGCTTAGAAACCCGCTAAAGGACGGAGAGACAGGAAACATTATTAAGGACGCGATGGCGGAGTTTTCGGATAAGATAGCCATAGACCTGATAGTCGCGGACTACGAAGAAAATAAATCAATCGTGGAAACACGACAACTTATACGCAAGCTCATGCCGGACCAGAAAAGGCGCGAAAAACTGATGCCCACCCTTGAAAAAGCGCTTTTTCGCAAGGGGGTTTCCCATGAAGTATATGAAAAGCTTTCCGGAGGCAAATTCTGGGAGGACATGAGCCTCATCGAAAAAATACAGGAATTAAAAGAAAAACCACCGGAATACTGCATGGAACTGGGCATAAAAGAGGAGATCATACCTCTTCTCTCCGATCTTCTGGGGGGCAAGAAATTTGATCTTATAGAAGACGCGGTAAACCGGATCATGGGCAACCTTTCCGTGGGAAGCAGCGAAGCCAAGGTGCGGTTCATAAGAGATTTTGAACAAATAGCGATTTTTCTGTTCAGGGCAGACGAGTATCCGGATAGGGATAAATTTTTAAAAAAAATTCAGAAAGAATACGAAAAAATAACAGAAAAAGAAGCAAGAGTACGGTTTCTGAATTTGGTGGTTCAGTTGGTGGAGATATGCATGGAAAAGAAATGGTATGCGTACATGACCCCGTTGATAAGGGCCGTGGGGTATGGGTCCGTTAAAGATAAAATCGGGAAAGAGACAACCTTGGCCGGGTTCATGAAAACTCTCTTGTTTGAAGCAAAAATGGACGAGGATATTGTAAAAGACTTAGCGGGCGCGATCGGCGACGAAGCGCAAAAGGCGATGTGCGAGATTCTCCTTTCGCTGGACACCGACGATTTTGACGCTTTCCGAAAAAGGCAGGAGATAGCCGAGATGGCAAAAGAACTCGGGGGCGTCGCGGAGACTTTTTTTGCGGATAAAGTAAAGTCAGGCGAATTCGGCGAGATAAAAACAGCGCTGGAAATACTTTCGGAGGTAGGAACTAAAAACAGCCTGACTGCTCTTAAGGCAGCGCTCGGTCATCCGGATGAGCGAATTCGCGGACAGGCCGAAAGAACGATCGCAAAAATAGAAAAAAGAGAAACAGATACGTGATAAAAAGAAAAAAACTTTTTTGCCTGCTGGCATTGATCGTGATATTTACCATAGCCCTTGGAGTGTATCACGATCGGAGAACGTGTTGGGGATCAAACGATTTTGATACTTATTATTTTGCCGGCAAGATCATCACGACCGGCGAAAACGTATATACACATACGGTGTTTAAAACGGCACTCTCCCCGTATATATATCTGCCCTTTTTTGCCATCCTGATCTCCCCACTGACTTTTCTGGACATGCGTGTCGCCGCGGTAATATGGTATGTGATCAATATTTTTGCGTTTGTCGGGGCCATTCACCTTTCGGTCCGGCTTCTCGGATCCGGCGAAAAATTCAGCCGTATATTTTACGCGAAACCATATCTTTTACGGATAGCGTCGCTTGTAGTGCTATCGGTGATATGGCTTGATAATGTTTCGCTCGCCCAGATAGATTTCATGGTGTTTTTCCTTATCGTTCTGTCGTTTTTCATGTATGAGAAGAAAAAAGCGTTTCTTTCCGGGATTATTCTGGCCGCAGCCAGCGTTATTAAAATATACCCCGCGTATTTACTGCTGTATCTTATCGCGAAAAGGCGATTTGCGGCGGTGGCCGGATTTTTTGTGGGGATATTTCTGTTCGTGTTTGCCGTTCCGTATCTGGTCATGGGCCCGGAAAGTTTCAAAGACACGATGAAAAGCTGGGTGGAAATAAAGGCGGCGCCCCAGCTGAAGCCGTGCGGCGAAACAGTGAAAGAGAACTACGCAAGGTTTGATTCGCAGTTCAAGCCGAGCAATCAGTCCTTTTCAGCCGTTGTAACGCGGTTTTTCACGAAAGACGATCCGGACGTTATTTATTGGAAAGAAAAAAGCTACGAGTATCGCATCCCCTGGCCGCACCCTCTTTCGCCGCGACAGGTGGACATGCTGATAAAGATACTCTTACTCGCCGTGGTCGCGGTGACATATGCTTTTCTTGATTATCGGTTGGTCTACAGAGACAAGTTGTATCTGTCAATAGAGTATTCGGTTGTCCTCTTGAGCATGGTGCTGTTTTTTCCCGTTGTCCAGACACACATGTTTGCGTACATGACGTTTCCCATAATCGTTTTAAACTACATAAAAACCAAGCGCAATGAAAAGTGGATATACGGCGAGAAGTGGATAGAGATCGCATTTTATGCGGTGATCGTGATATACGCGCTGCAGGCGGACGAGTATATGAAAGTTTTTGGAGCGGGTGCCTTTAGCATTGTGCTTTTATGGATGCTGTTTGGTGCGATACTCGTAAAAGAACGTGCAAGAAGGAAGAGCTGAGCCCGAGCGGGACAAATTGTCAGAATGGCGAAAAAAGGGGAAATTGGTCAGAGAACCAGGAACGCAGGGCTGTTAGCGCTGGGAACGGCCATAGGGTTTTGCAGCGCCGCGCTGGGTATCGGCGGAGGCGTAGTGGCCGTGCCGGCGCTGCTTTTTTTTGGATACGAGATAAAAAAGGCCACAGCGATCTCGCTGGCCACGATGGTCCCGGCGGCCTTTGTGGGCGCGACGGCACATTATTTTATAGCAAAAGGTAACGTAAAATTTGTTATAGCGGCGCTCGTTATCGTGGGGGCCGTGAGGGGCGCGAAATGGGGGGTAGCGCTTTCGCACAGGCTGAGTGATAAACTTCAGAAGAGATTATTCGCATTTGTGATGCTGGCAGCCGGACTGAGAATGGCACTGGGGGTTAATCTTCCGACAACCCAGATCAATCGAATAGCGGCATACCCGCTCTTGATGGTGCTGGGGCTGATCAGCGGCATGATCTCGGCGGTGTTCGGAGTAGGAAGCGGAACAGTTTTGGTTCCCGTGCTGTACCTTTTTTTCGGGCTGTCCATACACGAAGCCGTGGGCACTTCGCTTGCGGCCATTACGGTTACCGCTTTTGCGGGAGCGATGTTTTACAAGAGAAGCGGCAACATGGACCGAGAAGCGGTAAAACTGCTTGTTCCCATGTCGATGGCCGGAGCGGTAGCCGGAGCCGTGGCGGCAAACGCCCTGCCCGCGGAAAGTATAAAAATAGCATTCGGGATACTCATGATAGCGGGAGCGTTTAGGGTTTTCTTTGAAAGAAAAAGATGAAATTAAAACGAGCGGGACAATTCTTTGTTATCATGGCGGCGCTTTTCATGTGCGGGTGCGCGACCATAACGACGGGAAGGTTTCAAAAAGTTCCGGTGAGGTCCGTTCCCGACGGGGCGCAGGTTCGGGTAAGTTCGGGATACCAGGGAGTGACGCCGTGCGTATTTAATCTACAGAGGAATAAAAAACATGTTATTGAGATAAGCAAGAAGGGGTATACCGCCGTGCAGGTCCCCCTGAACAGGTCTCTTTGCTGGGGGACGGGGTGGAATATTCTATTCGGCGGCGGGCCGGTGGGGCTCGGAGTGGATATGCTGACAGGAGCCGTATGCAAGCTGGTGCCGAGAGAAGTCTCGG
>JBDRNI010000128.1:0-9157 GCA_043811335.1 Candidatus Omnitrophota bacterium
TTCTTAACCGCCATGTGGCACCTTAAAAGGTGCCCTACATTTTTATTCCCCGGGGACATGTCATTTGGGGACACCCCTGATCACGAAAATCGGGTGGTTTTTGATGTTTATTTAATTTCTAACCGACATAAGGCACCTTAAAAGGTGCCCTACATTTTTATTTTACGAGGTTCTGGGGAACCCTGTACCTTTTCGGGTGCAGGACACGCACGCCCCCTTCTAGAACAGGGGACATGCCTGTTGTAAGCTTGCCGCGTAAGGATGCTCCAGTCATGTCCCCAGAATATATGTTCATTTTTGATGGATCCCCGCTCCCCGTTTTCACGGGGACAAGTTTCGCGGGGATGACAGGAAAATAACGGGCTTGTCGCGGAGGCCGTTTCGTGCGAGAATAAGGCGTGTTAAGAGGCAAGTAGATAGGTTCAAGCGTAACTAATAATATGGCTTTACAATTGTTAATGCGTCCCCGAGATATACCTCTTTCATGGGATGAATTCCGAAAAAAGTCCCCTAAGTTCTCTATTGCCCTGGATGGTTATGTAAATGAGGGCCCATTATTTGATGGAAAAGGCCCATGGGCGAATTTTAATCATCATGAAAATGTAGACCGCATGGCAACGCGGTCTACATGTGCGCAGGTTTTAATAGCAATAAGGCAAGACCTCTTTACTTGTTTTTGGAGCGGTAAAAAAGCGCATGCCAATGTCTACGTTAACGATTGTGATGAGGATATTTCGCTTTCATGGTTTCTGATAAAGAATTACAAGCTTATTGAAAACGCACTCAACCACGCTATAACAAAACTAGTTTCCATAGAGGATCTGCTTGACGCTACTGCAGGCGCCTATCCATTCCCCATAGATCTGGCTGATCTTCAAAAAATAGGGTGGGTGTTTGAACCGTATAGACGGTTTCGGCTTAACGGAGGCCTTGACCGCAAAAATGAGAATGAATATCTTGATATAGTTGAAAAGGTTGGTAAGCGAATTGCGGCTTACGTGAAGAATAAGGGTAAAAAAGTATCATTGGATACGCGTTATAAAAAGATAACTGGTGGCAAAGATTGGATGATGGTTGAGGAATTAGGAACTGATGCGCGCACAGGCCTTTATAGAGATGGTATCCACGCTTACGTAGGTGTGCGAAAGGTTTCGGATGAAAAATGGATATATACGGTCGGCCGCATGTCCTCATGTATTCCCTTTGATATGCAGAAAATAATAACTGCTTTAAACGAAAAAGAAAAAAATCCTACCGATAAATGGGGCGGTTCAAATACAATAGGCGGAAGCCCCCGAATTAATGGAAGCAAGCTTTTGCCGGACGTCGTTGCAAGAACCATCGAAGCTGTGCTCCAAAACAAAGACCATTAACTGAGAGATTTGCCCACATCCCATTTTTCAACAATTCCATAGCCATGTGGCACCTTAAAAGGTGCCCTACATTTTTATTCCTAACCGGGGAGGTTCTGGGGACACGCCTGTTGTAAGTTCGCCGCGGAAGGGTACTCCAGGCATGTCCCCAGAATTTATGTTTATTTTTGATGGATCCCCGCTGTCCGCGGGGATGACAGAAAAATAACGGACTTGTCATGAAGGCCGTTTCAGGCATGAAGGGGGACGTGTTAAGAGATACTGTTTTTTCCGCGAAAAGTTCGGGAGCAAGCCCGCAAAGACGCAGTTTTCAGAAAAAAAAACACCTTCAAAATTATGTTGACAAAAAAACGGCCAGGTATAGAATACTGTCTGATATATAAGCGGCATAAAGCGCTTTTCAGGAAAAAGCCGATGCCGTTTGAAACGGGCAGGTGAGGTGGAGAGGATATAGTAGACCGGCCGGAAACAGGGAGGATGAGCGATCATTCTCTTTTTTTATTCCCATACTGTTGCGCGCATGTGTTAAGAGATATAGACTTTTCTTTAGGGCATGCCGACCGATCTTTCCTGATTTAATTCCAGTAATTGATCAAAAACCAGAGGGGTCTATCGCACGTTGTTTTATTAACTGCGTGCGTTATCATGCCGGGGACCGTGCATCGGACGGCTTCCGGCGCAAAGACTTCGTTATTTCTTGTCTATCCCCCTCCGGGACAAGTCTCCGGGCTTTGGGACGGGGCATACTGGGATTTCCACTGAGAATAAAGATATAAGCCGCGGTAAGGCTTTATCTGCATATTAGAAAGGGGGTGATCCAAATGGCAAAATCCAGAAAATCAAGCGGACAGAAGAAGAACGAAAAACCGATGGGACAGCAGAATGCGTCTCAACAGCAACAGCAGCAGTCTTGCGCGAAAAACGCCGGCAAGTCCGAGCAGAAGTAACAGCCGGATCTAACTGCAAGCCGTAAGAGATGAAATGATCCTGTAGGTTTTTGGTTTAGGTAAGATCCGCCGGAACGCAGCACTGTCTCAGCAGGAGAAGGCGGTTTGCGAGCCGGCGGGTCTTTTTTTATGAATGGCGTAATTATTGCATGGACCCGGACACGGCGTAGGTTCTGCCGGTTTTACAGATCGAAAAATATTTGTTACAATAAACACTGAATGCCGGGGTAAAAATACCGCGGATCAATGTAACGGAAAATTTTGGGTTAAAAAGGAATTTATCATGTGGTTCAAGGTTAAAGATATACTGACCGAAGACGAAGTAGAATACGGGATGAAGGCGGTTATCCGTGACGGCATGGCTTCCACCGCCATGACGACGTTTACCGGCGGTATTTTTCTGACGGCCTTTGCGCTGAAGCTTGGGGCTTCCAATTATATTATAGGGCTTCTTGCGGCGATCCCGCCTATCACGCAGCTGATCCAGATACCCGCGATCTATCTCGTTGAAAAAGTAGGGAACAGAAAAGCTATTGTCGTTACGACTTCATTTATCAGCAGGATGTTCTGGCTTCTCGTGGCCGCCATACCGTTTTTATTTTCAGGTTTTTCAGCGATAAACTGTCTGATCGCGGGTCTCGCGCTGTATTCCGTTTTTGGGGCCGTTTCGGGCTGCGCGTGGAACCCGTGGCTTCGTGATCTGCTGCCGCAGGCGCGGCTCGGCGACTTTTTCTCCAGAAGAATGAAGGTATCCGCCATTCTGGGCATAATTCTCAGCCTTGCCGCCGCGGGATATATTGATTACATGAAGAACTCTTTTCCTCAGCAGGAAATGTACGGTTATTCTTTTTTATTTTTTCTGGGATTTGTCGCCGGCATGATCGGTGTTTATTTCCTTTCAACGATCCCCGAACCCAGAATGTTCCGGCCGAAGAACAGCATGCATTTTTTGAAGGTACTTTCAGAACCATTCAGGGATGAAAACTTCAAGAATCTGATGGCCTTTCTCGGGGCCTGGACCTTTGCCGTTAACCTTGCCGCGCCCTTTTTTACGGTATATATGCTGAAACGTTTAAACCTGGATATGGCCGTTATTATCGCGCTCTCGGCGTTCAGTCAGTTGGTGCATCTTTTGTTTCTCCGCATATGGGGAAAGTTCACCGATAAGTTCAGTAATAAATCGGTGCTCGCCGTCAGCGGGCCGCTGTTTCTCGGGTGCATACTGGCGTGGACTTTTACGACCATGCCGGATAAATATGTGCTGACGCTTCCGCTTCTGGTGGTCATATACGCTTTCATGGGTATTTCAACGGCCGGAATAAATCTGGCTTCAGGAAATATCGGGTTCAAACTCGCCCCCCAGGGGAGAGCTACGTCGTTTCTGACAGCCAGCAATTTTGTTAATTCTCTCGCTGCGAGTTTCGCGCCCATACTTGGAGGTAAGTTTGTCGATGTCTTTACGCGGTATGAACTTTCCTGGACCATGCAGTGGAAAGGCCCCGCGGGCGTTGTTTCTTTTGATACGGTGAATTTGCAGTCATGGGATTTCTTTTTTCTGTTCGCCTTTGTTCTCGGTCTTTATTCCATGCATCGCCTGTCGCTTGTAAAGGAAGAGGGAGAGGTCGGAGAAAAGATCGTCTCCAGCGCTTTCATAGCGGAAACGCGCAGGGAACTCAGGAATTTCACTACGATCGGCGGTCTGCGTCAAATGGTCAATTTTCCGTATACAGCGTTCAGATACGTGAGAAGCCATGCCAAGCGGCTGGTTCTGCGGCGAGGCAAGAAGGATTGACGGGGACGCCCTGCCAGGTGCCGCCCTGCGGAGTAGCAGGCACCTTAAAAGGTGTCCTACATGTTTATTTTGATACCGCTACTTCCGCAGGTTTTCCATTGTCCAAACGATTGTTAGAGGATATAATCAGGAAGTGATGTGCAGAAAAGGATAAATGAATGATTGAAAAATTTGCTGCCGCTATAAATTGCATAGATGGACGGGTTCAAAAACCGGTTATAGAGTTCATGCAGAAGAGTTTTTGTGTTGATCATGTTGATATGATCACTGAGCCGGGACCGAATAAAATATTAGCCGAAGGCGTGGACATAAATGTTATTGAGTCGTTAAAAAAGAAGGTAGGGGTTTCTGTAGAGAACCACAACGCGCGGATCATTGCTGTTGTGGCGCATTATGGTTGCGCGGGCAATCCTGAAAGTGAAGACGCGCAAAAGGAACACTTGCGAAAGGCCGTAAGCGTTGTTGCTTCATGGGGTTTTCCGGTAAAGAAGATAATCGCGTTATGGCTGGATGAGAATTTCAAACCAAATATTATCAGTTGAGAAAAACAGGGACATCCAACCCCCCCCGAAGCCACTAAAATATGCCTCATACGAGAAAGATGCTTGCATAGGGTTTTCGTTTAAGGTAAAATCGTAAGTACAGCATGGCGCCATGCAGGATGGGCGTAGGATAAAAGGAGGGAATGTTGGCAAGAGATAATTATTCATATCAAAAGCGTCAGAAAGAATTAGCGAAGAAAAAGAAGAAAGAGGAAAAGAGAAAGAGTAAAGCGGATAAAAAAAACATGCAGTCCGAAGCTGATTCAGAGCAGACTGCAAGTTAGGGATTAAACTCTTTACTAAAACCAAAAAGGAGGAGACATGGGGTACCAACAAGGTGGCGGTGGTTTCGGCGGAGGTTCCAGAGAAATGCACAAGGCGATTTGCGCAGAATGCAATAAGGAATGCGAAGTTCCTTTCAAGCCGAGCGGAGACCGTCCGGTATACTGCAGGGAGTGCTTTTCAAAGCGCAAGAACGAAGGGCGCTAGAAGATAGATCTTGTTAGCACTTTCGGTTACGAAAACACAAAAAAGAGCTCATCTTAGGATGGGCTTTTTTTTGTGTTTTTTTGATCTTGCCTCGCTTGACAATCCTTTTCCCCCCAAGTATACCTTTAAGCAATAAGTAAATAATATTGTTGCAGAGAACGGTCATACCGAAAGGAGACCAGGCATGGGCAATACACAGGCGCCGAAGCGTCATCAATTAAGTATTTTTGTTCTTGCGATGATGAACGTGGCTGTAATAATGAGCTTGCGCGGCTTACCCCTGATGGCAAAGGAAGGGCTCTCAATGTTCTTTTATTTGCTCTTTGCCGGGCTGGTGTTTTTGATCCCGACGTCGCTTGTTTCCGCGGAGCTTGCCACGGGGTGGCCGGAAGGCGGCGGTGTCTATAAATGGGTAAAAGAGGCCTTTGGCGGCAGATGCGGTTTTATAGCCATATGGCTGCAATGGATACAGAATGTTATCTGGTATCCGACGGTGCTGGCTTTTGCGGGAGGCGCGCTTGCCTATTTATTCCTGGATCCGGGCCTTGCGCAAACCAAGGTCTATACCGTTATTGTCATACTCGGAGTATACTGGGGCGCGACATTCCTGAACTTCCGCGGAATGAAAACCTCGGGATGGATGACGACCGCGGGTGTTCTCGGGGGCACTCTTTTTCCGGCTGTTCTTATCATTGTTCTCGGGGTCATATGGTGGCTTACCGGGAAACCCCTGGCTTTTATGGACGACTCACATAAAATACTTCCCGACTTCGGCAATTTTGACAACGTTTCATTCCTTGCGGGCATAGTTCTTTTATTCGCCGGCATGGAAGTTTCGGCAGTGCATGCCCGCGAAGTCCGAAATCCAAAAACCGATTATCCCAAGGCCATTTTCTTCGCCGCGGCGATAATCCTCGTGGTGTTCACGCTCGGTTCGCTGGCTGTAGCCGCCGTGATACCATCCATAGATATCAGCCTTACCGCGGGTATCATGCAGGGGTTCAGTGACCTTCTTAATAAGTTCGGTATCGGCTGGATGCTGCCTGTAATGGGTTTTCTCGTGGCATTCGGAGCGATGGGCGGCGTGATCGCCTGGATCGTGGGTCCGAGCAAGGGGCTATTTGCTACCGCTTCCGAAGGGGATCTTCCTCCTTTTCTGCAGCATGTGAACAAAAACGGGGTTCCCTCGCATATCCTGCTTGTTCAGGGCGTGGTCGTAACCACTATTTCAATGCTCTACCTTTTCATGCCGAATGTCTCAAGCGCCTTTTTTCTTTTGACGGCGCTTACCGCCATTTTGTATCTCGTAATGTACGTGCTGCTTTTTGCCGCGGGCATAAGATTGCGGTATTCCCAGCCCAATGTTGAGCGTGCTTACAGGGTGCCCGGAGGGAACGCGGGAATGTGGGCGATATCGGGGCTGGGCCTGGTAGGCGCGTTGTTCGCGATAGTAGTCGGGTTTTTCCCGCCCGATCAGCTGAAAGTCGGAAGCCCCGCGTTTTATGTCGGCTTTCTTGCGGTGGGAACACTGATCTTTGTCGTTGTTCCCGTCATTATCTATCAGTTCAGAAAACCCGGTTGGGTAACACGAAAAGAAATATAGGAGGCCGACATGCTGCACAGAAAAAAGAAACTGCATAAGATGAAGAAAGAAGAAAAGATCCTCACGCCGACTTATGGTTCGCGTGAGTTGAACCGGCCCGTGCCGAAATACGAAATGCCCGAAGGCGAGATGCTTCCGCGCACGGCATACAATATAATCCATGATGAACTCATGCTGGACGGTAATTCTCGGCTTAATCTCGCGACGTTCGTTACCACGTGGATGGAGCCGGAAGCGCGACAGCTCATGGCGGAGACGTTTGACAAGAACATGATAGATAAAGATGAGTATCCGCAGACGGCTGAACTTGAGATGCGATGCGTGAACATGCTGGCGGGTCTGTACCATTCTCCGCAAGAGGGCGAGGGCTGCGGCTGTTCCACCATCGGTTCTTCAGAAGCCGCGATGCTCGGCGGCATGGCGCTTAAATGGAAATGGCGTGAGCGCATGAAAAAAAAGAAGAAGCCAACGGACAAGCCGAATTTGGTCATGGGGATAGATGTTCAGGTTTGCTGGGATAAATTCTGCAGATACTGGGATGTTGAGCCGCGTTTCGTGCCGATGCAGGGCAAGCGCTACATCATAAACGCCAAAGAGGCGCTCAAGTTCGTAGACGAAAACACGATAGGGGTCGTCGCCATAATGGGCACCACTTTCACCGGCCAGTATGAACCCGTCAGGGAGATCAACGACGCTCTTGATAAGCTTAATGCCAAGACGGGATGGAAGGTTCCCATACATGTGGACGCCGCTTCCGGCGGTTTCATCGCTCCTTTTATTCAGTCGGAACTTAAGTGGGATTTTCGCCTGAAGTGGGTGAAATCCATCAACACGTCCGGACATAAATATGGGTTGGTCTATCCCGGTGTGGGCTGGGTTATCTGGCGCGACTGGGAGGAATTACCCAAGGACTTGATATTTTATGTCAACTATCTCGG
Organism: Candidatus Omnitrophota bacterium; assembly: GCA_043811335.1. Taxonomy (GTDB): domain Bacteria; phylum Omnitrophota; class Gorgyraeia; order Tantalellales; family Tantalellaceae; genus CAZGOZ01. The sequence continues at coordinate 7,685 of JBDRNI010000128.1, forward strand.
CGGGGAGATGCCGACATTTGCGCTTAATTTTTCGCGGCCCGGCAACCAGATCGTCGCGCAGTATTATAACTTCTTGCGTCTGGGCAAGGAAGGGTACACGCGGATCATACAGTCAGCTCAGGACACGGCTTTGTATCTTTCCGGCAAGATCGCGAAAATGGGCCCCTTTGAACTTCTGACCGATGGAAGCGATATCCCGGTCTTTGCGTTCAAGATCAAGGGTAAGAAGAATTTTTCGGTGTTTGACATTTCCGAGATGGTCCGCGATAGGGGATGGCTGGTGCCGGCGTATACGCTTCCGGCAAACGATGAGGATATCGCGGTTTTGCGTATTGTGGTCAAGGAAGGGTTCAGCAGGGACATGGCCGATCTTCTTATAGGTGACCTCAAACGCATACTCAAGCATTTTGCGGATAATCCGGGTCACAAGGCAAATAAGGTAAAGAAACACGGTAAGTATATAAAACATTGCTGAGAAAGACAAATGGCAAATAACTCTGGGTCAAACCGTCGTGTGTTGAACGTGTTCGTTCTGGCGATGCTGAATGTCGCCGTTATCTGCACGTTGCGGGGGCTCCCGATGCTGGCTAAAGAGGGGCTCCCGCTTGTTTTTTATTATGTCGTTGCGGCGATCATTTTTCTTATACCGGTGTCTCTCATCACGGCAGAACTGGCGACTGCGTGGCCTCCCCGCGGCCCGGGAGGGATATACATATGGGTCAGGGAAGCTTACGGGGAGCGGCTGGGGTTTCTTGCCATATGGCTTCAGTGGATCCAGAATGTTATATGGTTTCCTACCGTGCTTTCTTTTCTTGCTGCCGCTATCGCTTATCTCTTTGATCCGGCCCTTGCGAGCAATAAAGTGTATATGATCTGCGTGGTTCTTGCGGCGTATTGGGGCGGCACATACATGAATTTCCGCGGAATGAAGACATCAGGCGTGATAGGCACCGTAGGGGTTATCGGCGGTATTTTTATTCCGGGGATCCTTATCATTTCTCTGGCGGCGATCTGGCTTATCATGGGTAACGCGTCACGGATCACTTTTTCGTGGCAGGGGCTCGTTCCCGACGTAACCAATATAAACAGCATGGTCTTACTGGCAGGCGCCCTGCTGATATTTTCCGGAATAGAAGTTTCGGCGGTGCATGCCGAAGAGGTAGAAAACCCCAAGCGCGACTATCCGAGGGCCACGTTCATGGCGGCCGCTATCGCTGTAACGGTGCTTATATTCGGCTCTCTGGCAATCGCCATAGTGGTTCCGCAAAAAGACATAAGCCTGGTTGCCGGTATCATGGAAGCATTTACGCTATTTCTGGATCACTTCGGGTTAAAATGGATGATCCCTGTTACCGCGGTTTTTATCGCAATAGGGTCTCTGGGTGAGTTATGCTCGTGGATAATAGGTCCGAGCAAAGGCCTGTTATCCACGGCGAAAGACGGGAATCTTCCTCCTTTTCTTCAGCATGTGAA
>JBDRNI010000129.1:0-13526 GCA_043811335.1 Candidatus Omnitrophota bacterium
CCGTCAGCGCGAAGACAAATCGCAAAAACGAAGTGTTTTCGTGCGTGTGGACAGTTTTCGGAGGGAATTGTCATTAAGGGGTGCAATGGCGGAATAAGAGCAAAAGATGCAGCGCGAGGCAGGCGTATATTCCGGCCAGGATGTCATCCAGCATGACGCCCCACCCGCCTTTCAGCTTTTCAATGAACTTGATCGGCGGCGGCTTGAATATGTCCATGATACGGTATATCACGAAACCCGTGGCAATGAAGACCGGGGTGAGGGGAATGTACAGAAATACTAAAAAAATGCCAACAAATTCATCAATAACGATCTCCGAAGGATCCATGCGGCCGGTCTCTATCTCCATCTTATCCGCTGATATCTTTCCGGCCGCAAAAAGGACCGCAAAAACCAAAAAACATGCGAGACTATTGCGTGAGAGGACCAGGAAAAAGGCGAGACCAACCAAACTTCCCCATGTTCCCGGGGCAAAGGGCAGATAACCCGCTCCGCATACCGTGGCAATAAGTTTATACACCTTTTTCATTAAACAAATATTTTTTGTTTCCCGCAAGATAGGAAATGCCGCTCGCGGCGGTTAAAATAACCGTCACGAGCATGAGAATGAAGATTAACTGCCTGTACCAGTATTCAAAGCCGGGATTCCAGAAATAGAACACACTTACCCCCGCTTCCTTAAACACGATAAAAATGAGTATAACGAGGATGGATAACATTTGTAGGAACGTCTTGTGTCTTCCACCAGATCCTGCCGGAAGAACATCATTGTGATGTGTTAACGCCATGATCCGAATAGCGGTTATGATCAGCTCCCGCATTATGATCACGACGACCATCCATGCCGGCACGAGTTTCATCTCTACAAACGCAAGAAACGCGGCAAGAGTCAGGATCTTATCCGCTACGGGATCCATTATTCGTCCAAAGTCGGACACGATCCTATATTTTTTGGCGATAAATCCATCCAGATAATCTGTCAGCGCGGCCACGAGAAAAACTACTAATGCCACAACCTTCCCGGCCAGAGAATTCGAGAAAAGAAACAACATGAACACAAAAGTGAGACCTATACGCGTCAATGTTATCTTGTTTGGCAGATTCATACGGCCTCTCCCACAAGGTCATATTCACTTGTCCCTGTCACTAACACTTCAACAAATTCCCCCGCCGCGAGGCCGCTACCGTGAACATGAATATTCCCGTCAACTTCCGGCGCGTCCATCTGGGCTCTTCCGATGAACCATCCGGAACGGGACGAATCTTCTTCGTCTATAAGTGTCTTCAATCTTTTATTCAAGTATGTGCGGTTATTTTCGGAAGATATCCCCTGCTGCAGTGTCATTACCCGGTCAAACCGCTCTCTCTTTACTTTTTCCGGCAATTGCCCCTTGAACCCGGCCGCCGGCGTTCCCTCCTCACGCGAATAAATAAAAGCGCCGAGACGGTCAAACCGCGTCTCTTCAAGAAACCCCAGAAGTTCTCCGAATTCCTCATCGGTTTCGCCCGGAAAGCCAACGATAACAGAAGTTCGTATGGTCACGTCCGGGATCTTCTTGCGCAATTTTGCGATTAGTTTCACGATTTCCTCTTTCGTCACGCAACGGTTCATCTTCCGCAATATTCTGTTGTTACAATGCTGTATGGGTAGATCAATATACTTGCATACAACTTCCGTATCCGCCATCACGTCAAGAAGCTCGTCCGTAAAATGCGCCGGATGTGTATACAAGAGCCGTATCCAGGCATCTTTCATCAGAGGACTCAGTTTTCGCAGCAATCCGGAAATTCTTTCGGAGCCGGATCTTTCCAGACCGAACGCAGTAGTGTCCTGGCCTGTCAGCACCAGTTCTTTTAAATCACGCTCGTCTTTCAGACGTTTTACTTCCGCCAGAACCGATTTTACGGTACGGCTGCGCAACGGTCCTCTCAAGTCAGGTATGACGCAATACGCGCATTTATTGGAACATCCTTCCTGTATCTTGACATATGCGTAATGAGGCGGCGTGAGAGTTTTTCTTTTGAACTGATGGTCGCATAAAAGCTGCGGTTTCCGGGTAACCTTATGGATTTTATCACCGTGAAAAATCGCGTCTATTTTATCGGGTATCAGAGTGAAATCAGAGGTGCCGAATATCCCGTCTATCTCTTTGATCTGGTCGGCAATTGCGGAAGGAAATCTCTGTGCCAGGCAACCGCAGACAATAAGTTTTTTTATCGAACCCTGTTTCTTTAAATCAGCCAGTTGCAGTATTAGATCTATAGATTCCTGTTTAGCATCCTGAATAAATCCGCAGGTGTTAATAACGGCGACGTCGGCGCCGTGAGGCTCGTCAAGAATGTCGTATCCTTTCTTCTCTAAAAGAGCCCCGAGAACCTCACTGTCAACCATATTCCGGGAACAACCAAGGCTCAGAAGATAAATCTTCTTTCTGCCGTTTTTGCTCTTACTCAAAAGAAGCAACCCACTTATTGCCGACTTTTATCCCGCTGGAAGAAACCTTTATGTCGCGCACCACACCATCGGCGACTTTGCCTACTTTGCGTGTATTCACAAAAAAATCCAGCCTCTCCGCCTTACCCGTCCACACCGTAAAAACACCGTTTGTTTTCCATGTTTTCGAATCGCCGCTCTTGAGTATGCCGGCAAAAAGGGTCTTCCCTTCTCCTGTAAGTTGAACCCAGGCCTCTCCATGGGCTTTCAAGGTAAGAACCACAGGTTTTGCCTCTTTCACGGTCGAGACAGGGGTGTACAGCCCGGCTGTTTTTAAAGCGACCGGACGCGCCACAGTTTCATTTTTGACGACCGGCCTGACTGCTTTTTTTTCGGAAGAGGGCCTCTCTTTTTTAAGGACAAAACTAAACACGAAAACAGCGACCACAAAGATGGTAACATATACGGCTATTGTCGCCGGTCGTATCTTTTTTGTCTCCGTGTCGCCGCCGGAGAGGACATCATTCTTTTCTTCTTTTTCTCCGATATCCAGATCAAATTCCCGGACCGGTATCGCGGCAGAGATGGATTCGTACTTTTCCATTATGCCCTGTGTGTCCAATCCGAGAAATGCCGAATACTTTTTCAAAAAACTTTTAAGATATACACCGCTGATTCTTTCAAAAACACCGGTTTCGATGTCCATGATCACTTTCGGATGTATGTTACTGCGCCTGTATGCTTCATTTACGCTCAATCCGAGCTTTCGGCGGCTTTCCGAAAAAATCTTCCCTATTTCTTTTGGCGTCGTATTATTCTGTGTCATTCTTCAATTACCTTCAGATCTGCTATCAATATTTCGCGGGGTTTAGATCCGTTATATGCCCCCACTATGCCTTCTTCTTCCATTATATCTATCATCCTTGCCGCTCTCGTATACCCGACCCGAAACTTTCTCTGGATCATGGAAACCGACGCCTGTTTGGTCTGAAATACCATTTCCACTGCTTCTTTGTAAAGCGTGTCCTTTTCCCGGCTAAAATCGCTTACCTTCCGTTCCTGTCCTTCAATCACCTGTTCGATATATTGCGGGCCTGCCTGAGATCTGACAAATTTAACTATGTTGCGAATTTCACTGTCTTCCACGAGGCTGCACTGCCCTCGAATAAGTGAACTCTCGCCGGGTTCCATGAACAACATATCGCCTCTGCCAAGCAGCTTTTCCGCGCCATTCGCGTCCAGCACGGTTCGCGAATCCACTTTTGAAGCAACTTTGAACGATATTCTTGCGGGAAAATTAGCTTTAATAACGCCGGTAACAACATTCACTGACGGCCGTTGAGTCGCGAGTATCAGATGTATCCCCGCCGCGCGAGCAAGTTGCGCGATTCTCATTATGGCTCCTTCAACATCCTGTTGGGCAATCATCATGAGATCCGCAAGTTCATCCACGACGACGATAATATACGGCAGGTTTTCCTCGGCTGCCGATTTTTTATCGTTATACAAACCGAGATTCCTGACACCTTTTGCGGAGAATATCTCGTACCTCCTCTCCATTTCTTTGACCACCCAGTTCAGAGAAGCCGCTGCCTTCTTGGGGTTAGTCACTATCGGCGAAATTAGATGCGGGATCCCCTCAAACATCATGAGTTCCACTCGCTTGGGATCGATCATCAGAAATTTTAACTCGTCCGGCGAGGCATTGTAAAGAAAACTCGTGATAATACAGTTCAGGCATACTGTTTTGCCGGAACCGGTGGCTCCCGCTATCAAAAGATGCGGCATTTTGCCGAGATCCGTAACTATCGGTGCTCCTGTTATGTCCTTTCCAAGAGCAAATTTCAGAGGAGAATCGCTTTCGCTGTATTCCGATGTCTCCAGTATGTCACGGAGCAGCACGAGCTCACTCTCTTCATTCGGCACCTCTATTCCGACAGTTCCCTTGCCCGGAAGAGGAGCCACCACCCTTATGTTAGCAGATTTCATGGCAAGCGAGATATTATCACTCAACGACGTGATCTGATTGACCTTGGTCCCCATGGCCGGCTCAAGTTCATACATCGTAATAACGGGGCCTTTGTTTATTTTTACTACAGACGCCTCTACCCCGAACCCGGCAAGTGTCTTCCCAAGAATAGCAGCTTTTTTCTTCAGGGTTTCGTCTCTTTCCTTTACTCTATCTGCGGACGGCATCCTTAAAAGGTCCAGTGAGGGCATCTTATATTCAATTTTTTCGCCGGTGGAAGAATCCGCAACCCCGGCAATACGCGCCGGTCTGGTGGGAAATTTCTGTGATTTTCCGGATGCAATGATCTTGGGTTCGGCGCCGTTTTTCGCGTTCGGCTTTCCGAAAAACGATTTTTTGCCTGACTGCACCGCAAACGCTGTTTTCCTGACTTCGTCCACCTTGGCTTTCATTATGGCAAGTTTGCCTGCAACTTCCGCTCTGGAGGCCCTCGTTCCCGCCTTCTGACTTAAAGGAGCATTACCGTCAAGAGAGGATGATCTTAAGGATCTCGAGAGGAATTTTCTGATATGCGCCGGTATCCCGGCAATGAATTTCAGTACCGACAGCAAAACGGGCAGAACAAGAAATTCTGTCGCGACCAGAACAGAAAGAACGATCATAGCGGCGACAAATACTCCCGCCCCGACCCTGCCTAAATATTCAAAAAGGAAGTCCGACACAACAGCGCCGACAATCCCGCCCTGTGAAAACGCCGCGCCCGCGGTAGCCTCGCCCATCATGCTAAGGCTAGCGCTGACCGTTACAACAAGAACGGCCGTGCCGAAAAATTTGGAAGAAAATTTCCGAGTTTTTATCTGAAATAAACGCGCAATGCCCCAGACAAAGATCAACAAGGGGATCACGTATGCAGCTTTCCCTATAAAAAAAAGTAGAATACCCCCCAGATACGAACCGATGACACCGGTCGCGTTCTGGGGAATAACATTCGGGGTGGTGGTAAAAAAAGAAAGGTCTTGCGCGTTGAATGTAAATATGCTCAAGAACAGGAAAAGGCCGGCCGCAAAAAGCAAAACGGCTACGATCTCGTTTTTTCTTACTTCATCCATAAAATTGACCCGTTATTCCCAGAATAATAATATGCCCGTTCCGAGCAAGACACAATAAATACTGAAAACGAACAGCTTCCTGCGCTTCATGATCCACCACAACAACCGCAGGCTCAAAAGACCGGTAATAAACGCGCTGACCATTCCGGTTGCATAATAAGCGAATTCACTCGAAGTGCCCCCGCGAAAACCACAACTAAACATTTCATAAACCGTAGCGGCCGCAACTATCGGAATGGACAAGAGAAAAGAAAATCTAAAGACCTCCCGGGTTTTCATGCCGCTCACCAGACCCGTTGATATCGTCATGGCGCTTCTGGAAATCCCGGGAATAAGCGCACACGCCTGAGCGAGGCCCACCGCCAGCGCCTTGACAAACGTCGGATTTGCGCTGCGCGTGTCTGACTTCTTTTTCCACAGGCTTAATTGCCCAAGAAATAACACCACGGCCGTCACGATCAGCATGGCCGCTGTTTTTCTCGGGCTTGCAAAGAACGCGGATATTTCGCTCCTGAACAGCAACGCCGCTATAACCGCGGGGATCGTGCCGACCGTCAAACAAAAAAGCCATCGACGGTTTCTCTCGCGCACGAGCTGCGAGATATCCCTTTTGAAATATAAAAGAACAGCCGCTAATGTCGCGGCATGAAGACAAACATCAAAAAAAATAGTTGTGTTGCCGGAGGATCCTAACAGGGAGTGAATCAGAACAAGATGTCCTGAGCTGGAAATCGGAAGAAACTCCGTCAGCCCCTGAACAACTCCGCATGTCACCGCCTCCGTTATCGTCATGATATGAATAATGTCAAATGACAATGAGTAGTGAACAGTAAGTGCAACTACTCTTACTTCGTTCCTCGTCTGTCGTTTCTGACTGCTCACTACTCACAGATCACTGTTCACAGATCACTGTTCACTATATTCCCGTATGCCCGAATCCCCCGTGCGCGCGTTCGGTCTCGCCAATTTCTTCCGTTTCCTGAAACTCGGCCCGGACCACTTCACGAATTACCATTTGCGCCAATCGATGGCCTCTCTCTATGACAAACGCCTTTTTCCCGTGATTGATAAGAATTAAATTGACCAGTCCGCGGTAATCGCTGTCAATCGTCCCCGGAGAGTTAACCAGCGTAAGTCCGTATTTCAGAGCCAGTCCGCTCCGCGGCCGTATTTCCGCCTCAAACCCTTCCGGCAGTTCCAGATGGATACCGCAGGAAATAAGTTTTATTTCGCCCGGAGAGATTGTCGTCTCACTATCCACATCGGCGTATAGATCAACACCGCTGGAACCATCGGTGGCGTAAGTCGGTAGAGGCAGGTCTTCCGTGTTTTTTTTGCGTTTTATTCTGAGTTCTATTCTTTTCATCTCGGACTCATCGAAGACGATATCTTGTCTACTCCGCCTGCTTCATGCTGAGTTTTACGCGATGCTGCTCGTCTACGCCGATCACTTTTACCCGGACCTCTTGCCCTTCTTTTACAACCTCGGAGACCTCCTTAACATACTGGTTAGAAAGTTCCGAAACATGTATAAGCCCTTCCTGGCTGGGCATAAACTCGCAGAATGCGCCAAAATTCATTATCTTTGTTATCCGGGCGTTGTAAGTTCTGCCAATTTCGGGTTCGGCTATTATACCTTTGACCCATTCCACGGCTTTGTCCAGTGATGCCTTATCCGAAGAAGCAATTTGACAGGAACCATCATCTTCGATATTTATATCGGCCCCTGTCTCGGCTATGATTTTGCGGATTACTTTACCTCCGGGACCAATGACTTCCCGGATCTTATCGGGTTTGACCATTACCGTGACTATTCTCGGGGCGTTCGGCGCCACTTCTTCCTGCGGCCCGGAAATTGTTGTTTTCATGTGGGCGAGCAATTTCAGGCGCGCCTTCCGCGCCTCTTCAAAAGATTCCTTGAGAATAGCGTAACTGATACCTTTGATCTTGAGATCCATCTGAACCGCGGTTACGCCTGATTCCGTTCCCGCCACCTTGAAATCCATATCTCCGTAATGATCTTCCGCCCCGGCAATGTCAGTGAGTATCGCATGCTCCTTTTCGCCCTTTATCAGCCCCATGGCAATACCACTGACAGCGGACCGAATCGGAACCCCGCTGGCCATAAGAGCCATTGAACTGGCGCATACCGTCGCCATAGAACTTGATCCATTGGATTCGAGGATCTCCGAAACCACTCTTATCGTATAAGGAAAACTTTCCTTTGGAGGAAGAACGGGTTTCAGGGCTTTTTCGGCAAGGGCGCCATGCCCGATCTCTCGCCGGCCGGGCCCCCTCATCGGTCTGGTCTCTCCCACGCTGAACGGAGGAAAATTGTAATGCAACATGAATGACTTTAACCCTTCGCCCTTGAGCGTCTCTATACGTTGTTCATCTGAGCTCGTCCCCAGTGTAACCACCGCAAGAGCCTGTGTTTCTCCCCGGGTAAAAAGACCCGACCCATGCGTGCAGGGAAGCACGTTGATAGCGGAGGCCAAAGCTCTTATCGCGTCAGTTTTTCTTCCATCAACCCGTTTTTTTTCTTTAAGCGCCAGACCCCGGACCGTGTCTTTCTCTATCATGGACAGCGCGATATTGATCTCGGTTTCAACAGATTCGTTCGCATCGGAACTTACCTCTTTCGCCATCTGTTCTTTCAAAAGTGTAAGACTTTCCATACGCTGCTGTTTTCCGGGAAGCTGCAGGATCTCCTTGATCTTGCCTGCTGCCTTCTCTCTGACCCTTTTGCATATTTCCTCGTTCACTTCGATAACCCCTATGTCTTCTCTTTTCTTTTTCCCGATCTTTTTACGGAATTTTTCCTGAGCGTCAATCAGAGGTTTCAGCGCCTTGTGCCCGAACTCTATCGCTTCCATGATTTTTTCTTCGCCCAGTTCGTTAGCTCCGCACTCCAGCATCACTACACTGTCCTTGTTCGCTACAACAACAAGATCCATCTCGCTTGTTTCCAGTTCCTCAAACGTCGGATTTATAACAAACTTACCATCTATCAACCCCACTCTGACGCCGCCAATCGGGCCGTCAAACGGAATGTCAGATATGGAGAGAGCGGCCGAAGTACCTATGAGCGCCGGAATATCGGAATCATTCTTTCCGTCAGAAGACAGAACAGTAGCAACAATCTGCACATCATTCAGCATCCGTTCGGGAAAAAGAGGCCTGATCGGTCTATCAATCATCCTGCAGGTCAATATCTCTTTCTCTGTGGGACGCCCTTCTCTTTTAAAAAAGCCGCCGGGAATCTTGCCGGCCGCAAATGTTTTCTCCTGATACTCCACGGTTAAGGGAAAAAATCCCATTCTTTCTCTCGGCAGCCGCGAACACACACAGGTTACCAAGACCAAGGTCCCGCCGTATTGAACCGTTACGGCCCCATCCGCCTGTTTTGCCATTAGTCCGGTGCCTATAATTATTTCTTCTCTTCCAAATTGAACTTTAAACTCATCCATCCTATTCTCTCCATTCTAGGTTAGAAAACCCGTCCCTGACATACCCCTTACATACCATTCGTGCCTGCTATTTTCTGATCCCAAGCTTTTTAATCGTCTCGGTGTACTTCGCGTTATCCGTCTGACTCAGATACTTAAGAAGCTTTCTTCTTTTGTTAACGAGCATTAAAAGACCTCTCCGTGAATGGTGGTCTTTTTTATGCTTTTTAAAGTGTTCTGTCAGTCGGTCCATGCGTTCGCTTATAAGGGCTATCTGAACTTCCGAAGAGCCCGTATCCGACTCATGCTTCCGGAAACCGCTCATTATCTCCTGCTTGCGTCCCTTTACTGTAGTCATTCAGTTCTCCTTCTGTCTCACCTGCTCATCTGCGGCGCAACAACACACCGCGTATTTTACCATCTTACGGTTCATAATGGTATCACATAAAGACTTTTTTGTAAATAATATTAAGCCCCCTCCGGGCGGTCACGACCGGGTTCGGTATTTTCCTATTTTACGTACTGCCCTGTTTCCTTCCAGGACTTCCCTTGTGTGCCGAAGATCGGCCTCTATCTGCAGTTTAAGTGCTTTTTCGTTCCTGAATTTCTTCTCCCGCCTCAATCGCTTTATAAAGAATATTTCCAGCAAATGACCGTATATATTTCCCCGAAAATTGATTATATGAACTTCTATCCACGGTTCTTTTCGTTTTCTTAACTTTCGTCCATAAAACGTGGGTCTGAACCCGATATTTAACACCCCATCAAACAGGCCCGTCCCGGTATCCACCTTGACAGCATATACTCCCGGAGGCGGAACAACCTCATGATGCGGGTCAATATTGGCAGTCGGAACCCCGAACCCGCTGCCCCGCCTGTCACCTCTGACTACCGTTCCAAGCACCGATACGGGCCGCCGTAACAACTCCCGGGCTCGGTCAATCTTTCCTTTTGAAATAAGTCCGCGCAGCCATGTGCTGCTTACGATCTTTCCCTTTTTTTTGACGGGCTGCACCGTTTTGATATCAATCCCATGTGCCCTCCCTATTTTTCGGAACACGTTCACGTTTCCGCGTCGTCCGCGGCCGAAATAAAAATTATTCCCAACATAAACAGTCCGTGTTCCTATCCCGCCCAGCACACGTTTCACGAATTCTTCCGGTGACATCTGCGCGATAAAAGGGGTAAAACGTAGTATGATCACCGCGTCCAGTTTCATTTTTTCAAAAATACTGAGACGGTGTTCTAACGACATGATCCGCGGAGGACGTCGTCCAGAGCAGAGAACCTCCTGCGGATGAGGATCAAACGTCACAATCGCTCTATCCCTCGCCGGAGAACGAAAAGACAATACTCTATTGATCACGCGCATGTGCCCGATATGTATGCCGTCAAAAACCCCGATAGCAACAATCGGATCTCTTAGCTCTTTTTGCAAATCCCTATACCCGTATAATATTTTCATTCAGCCACACCGCATCCATTTTAAGTAAGTCCGCGAAAGAAACAGCCTCCTTTAGCAAAAATCGCCCACTCCTTATTCTCTTGAGTTCTACGAGGTGCGCACCGCAGCCGAGCCGTTCTCCCATATCATCCGCCAGCTGACGGATATATGTCCCCTTGCTGCATACTGTTCGGAAGTTCACGAACGGCAGGTGAACTTCAGTCAACTCCAACTGTTTTATCATTATCTTCACCGGGGCCCTCTCTATCTCCATGCCCATCCGCGCGAGCTTATACAAGCGCTGACCGTTTTTGCGTTTTGCTGACACCATCGGCGGGATCTGTTCAATCTCACCGGAAAAATCCCGCATCACCGCATGTATGCCCTCTTTTGAACATTTGACAGACCGCACCTGAAGCAGTTTTCCGTCAAGGTCGGCACTGTCCGTTTTTTCTCCGAGTTTCATAACCGCCACATATTCCTTGTCATCATTCAGGAACCGGGCCGAAAGTTTTGTGGCATCGCCAATCAAAAGAACAAGCACGCCGGTGGCATTCGGGTCCAGAGTGCCGGCGTGGCCGACTTTCTTCAACGCAAATCGCCGTCGCACGGCGCTGACGACATCATGACTCGTCATGCCTTTTTCCTTGTCCACAACGAGTATTCCGGAGATATTTGTGTTCATTGTGTAACGCTTTCCACGAACCATTCTTGCCCAGAAAAATCCTAAATCCGAATTTCTAAATCCTAAACAAATTCTAATTTTCCAACATTTCAAATCACAAACCAGAATATTTCAAGCAAGGGATATCTGGAAACTGTTTGGAATTTGGGGTTTGAATCATTGTTATTTGTTTAGTATTTCGGATTTAGCATTTAGAATTTTAACGCTCTATCATCTTCTCTTTTTTATTTGTGCTCTGAGCGCCTTCCGCACCTCTTTCAGCACTTTTCTTCGCGCGTCCGCGATATTGCTTTCAATGACGCAGCCGGCAGCGCGATTATGCCCGCCGCCTCCAAAAGAGGATGCTATGGTATTTACATTTACGATCTTCGTCGAGCGAAAACTCACATTGGTTCTCATCTTGCCGGACGGGGTCTCCTTTAAAAAAAGAGCCACTTCAACACCCTGAACCGCGCGCGGAAAATTAATAAACGCATCGGTTGGCGCCTTTGACGCTTTCGCCTGGAAGCGCATCTTTCGTGTAAGGCTCATATACGCTATCTTGCCGCCTTCGGTAACCTGAAGAGTTCCCAAAGACTTCCCAAGTAATTTTATTTCTGCCGCAGATTTTTTTTCAAAGATTTCTCTATGCATGGTTTTCGGATTTACCCCGTTTTTGATAAGTTCTCCCGCAACTTCGTGTGTTCCGAACGCGGTGTTATCGTAATTGAACATGCCGGTATCTGTCACTATTGCCGCATACAAGGCGTTTGCCACTTTCTTCGGGTTCACGCCGGCGTGCCTGATCAAACGGAATATCATCTCTCCGGTCGAACTGGCGGAGGGTTCCACCCAGTTGAGATCCCCAAAAAATTCATTACTCACATGGTGGTCTATATTGATTATAAACTGTTCTTTCTGAAAAATATCCCGCATGTCACCGACCCTTTCTTTTACCGGACAATCCAGAACGACAATATTCCGGACATGGAAGTTCTTCGGGATCTCTTGCTTTATCCGATTCGTATCGTTAAGAAATTTCAGATTGCCCGGCACATCGTCACGACTGACCATCACGCACTTCTTCCCCATCTGTTCAAGAAGATAGCAAATGGCAAGCTGACTGCCCACCGAATCTCCTTCAGGATTAATATGAGCGACTATCAGAAAATCATCCCTTTTTCTAAACGCCTCAAGTATCTTGTTCATGCCGCCCTTGTTCATCGTAAATCCTTTTCTGGCAATATGTTACGCCTTTTCGCGATGTTCTTTTTCGATTTCTTCAAACACATTATTCAATGTCCTTTTTTTTTCGTCAAGGGTATCTTCTCTAAACGATATCTGCGGAACAAACTTCATGGGCACGCGTCTCCCCAATTCCCTTCTTATAAAGCCGGCGGCACTCTTCAGGCCCTTTTCGGCGTCCTTTTTCTCTTCGGCGGACGAGGAGGAGGAAAGAATATAAAATACCTTGGCCAGTTTAAGATCCCGCGTCATTTCCACGCCCGTAACAGTTATACCCTTTACCCTTGGATCGTTAATCTCTTCCTGCAGGATAACGGAGATCTCTCGTTTTATGGCCTCCTGCACTCTTTTCATTCTTCCGTTCATCCGTGTTTTTTCCTTTTCATTTTTTGCGGGCTCTCCCTGTTAAGAATTTTCTTTAAATATCGGATCTCGTCCTTTTTTTTCGGAAGTTTGCCGTCGAGCTTTTCGCGTAATACCTGCCAGAGCACTTCCCCATATCCGGGACCGGGAGTGATGCCTTCGGCCTGAATGTCATGCCCTTTGACCTGGAGTTTCGTTCCGTTATATTCCGTGAAAAATTTTCTGACGCGTCTTTCGATCGCGGCGGAGGTTGTCCGTGACATAATGCACAGCATTTCTTCGTGAGAAAGATCTTTCAAAAAACAAAATACCTCGCTGGGACGCATCTTCCGGGACAAAGAAAGTTTTCTGGAGACTCTCACGCCGCGTTTCTTATATGCCCTCAGGGTTTCTTTTTCTTTTCTCGTAAAAACAAATTTTTCCAGAACCTCGTCGGTCTGCCGTTCCGTAAGTTTCTCCAGCATTATCATCAGATTCATGAGCCAGCCATTCAACGGGTTCTTGTCTGCAACTGAACGATTATACCACTCGAGATGTTTTTTTAATCTCTTGAAAGTGCTCTTTGTTGAATTCCCAAGAACAAGCTCGGGATGTATAAATCGCATTTCGTGAAGTTGCTGCATTCTGAGAACTGTTTTGACAGGGTCCTTTTCCTTGAGAAGAAGCACGAGTTCATCCCGTATCCGCTGATTCTCCGTTCTACGGAACATCTCCTGTTTTACGGCATGCATTATCAAGTATTCGGTATGTTTTTCTATCATAAACCCAAACCGCTGCTCAAATCTTACGGCCCTGAAAATACGCGTCGGATCATCGATAAAACTCTTATCGTGCAACACGCGTATAATG
>JBDRNI010000130.1:0-16701 GCA_043811335.1 Candidatus Omnitrophota bacterium
GGCTGCTCGGGGAAGGGAATTCCACTACGGAGAGGTATGCACATAGTCCAGGATATCCAGACCTACTTGCGTGAACAGCGTGCTGAGGCGCGCCATGGGAAGGCCTAGGATATTGAAGTATGAACCTTCTATATCGTCAAAGATAAGGGAGCCGATGCCTTCAATTGAGAACCCGCCGGCCTTGTCATACGGCACGAGAAGCTTGAAATATCGCCTGATGCGTTCATCCGTGAGCGTCGTAATGTTCAAGGCGCTTTTCTCAAAACCTTCCGCTTTTTTTCCCGCGGAAGAACGGATAACCGCAAGACCGGTAAAGACCTCTATCCTGCTCCCCGAAAACCGCCTCAATGTCTCAAACGCTTCTTTTTCATCGGCGGGTTTGCCTATGATGTCTTTTCCATGCGCAACAAGCGTGTCCGCTCCTATCACGACGGCATTCGCATTCAATGCGGCAACCGCCTCGGCCTTCATCACGGCGTTGATCATAACCGTTTCGGAAATGTGTCTGGATGAATCCTTTGTTTCCTCAACATCCGCCGGCACGACACGATGACGGATACCACTCTCGGAAAGAATGCGTGACCTTCTCTCCGAAGAAGACGCCAGAATTATCTCTTCTTTCATCATATAGTTCCCTCTCCCCGTTCCCCGTTTTCACGGGGACAAGCTTCACGGGGACAAGTTTTGCGTAAGTTCCAGGCTCAAACAATTGTGTTCATCCACATGAAGGCGTTTCATGAATTCTCCGAATACTATACCCTCTTCCCGCATCCGGCGATACTCTGCCATGACGGCGTGAAGATTCTTAAACCCTTTTAAATACCACATGAGATGTTTATGCATCCGCCTCATGGCGGTCTTTTCGCCGCCGAACCGTAGACAAAGAGAAAAATGCCGCGCTATCACGTCTTTCATGCGATCAAATGTCATCTCCTCCGGCGGGGCGCCATTCAGAAGACGATTGTTTATCTGACTGAAGATCCACGGCCTGCCGAGCGCTCCTCTTGCCACGAAAACCGCGTCGCATCCTGTTTCCTTAAAAACATCAACAACGTCATCAGCTGAGAAGATCCCTCCGCTGGCAAAAATCGGAACGGTTATTTTATTTTTCAGATCGCGGATGATCTCACGATCGGCCCTGCCCTTGTACATCTCTGTTTTCGTCCGCGAATGTATGCATATTGCGGCAGCGCCTTCTCCTGCAACCGCTTTTGCCACTTCCAGATAGTTAAGATTTTCCGCGTCCCAACCGCTTCTTATTTTTACGGTCACCGGGATCCGAATGTTTTTTACAAGGCCTCGGACGATCCGCGCAAGCTTTGCCGGATCACGTAAAAGCGCGGCGCCTTTTCCGCCTTTAACCACCTTACGGGCAGGACAGCCGGCATTGACGTCAAGAACTTCAAACCCTTTCTCTTCACATATCACGGCCGCCCTGATCAATCTGTCCGCGTCTTCTCCCACGAGCTGAACGCCGAGAGGACCTTCTTGCGGAAAGCTTTCCATCAACCGGAATGTCTTGCGATTGCCGTACGCTATGCCGTTAACGTCTATCATCTCGGTAAACGCATAAGCGCATCCAAACTCCCTGGCCATCATGCGAAAAGGAATATCCGTGATCCCTGACAGCGGTGCAAGGATCGCCCGCGCCTTTATCATGCGGTTTATTGCGGGATGTTGTGTTTTGTTTTTTTGGGGGTTCATAACTGAATCTCCACGGACTTACGTCCGTGGAGACCTTCGACGCGCTCCTCACTATGTTCGTCGCTTGCTCAGGGTGGTTCGCCGCAAGATTCAATGGTGAGCAAGGCCGCTGAAAGCGGCCGCGCCGAACCATAAATCAGAGGGCGGGCACAAGGCCCGCTCTTCCTAGCAAAAATTCTAAATCCGAATATCTAAATACTAAACAAATACTAATTCCTAATGTCCCAAATCCCAAACCAGAATAGTTAAACGAAAGGTATACGGAAATGTTTTGGAATTTGAGATTTGAATCATTGTTATTTGTTTAGTATTTCGGATTTAGTATTTAGAATTTTACCTCTTTCTTCCCTATCGTCCCTCATCCTTCGTCTCTCGTCTCTCGTTATCCGTGCTTCACTCTTACCGTGACGATAAGATCGCCTTTGTGTCCGCAATGCGGGCATTTTTCGCCCTGACCGGCGAGCCGCATTTTCTGGCCGTCTTTTATGCCCGTCGGTATTCTCAGGGTTATGGTCTTGCCGCTGGAAAGTTTAAATTTGGCTTCTCCGCCTTTACCGGCAAGCCGCAGGGGCACCGGAAGCACCGCTTTTACATCGGTATCTACTCCGGTATCCTGTCTCCGCGCTCCGCCGCGTGGCTGCCCTGCTGTATAGTAGTAAGAATAACCGCCCCTTTTGCCGGAACTGGGCCTGCCAGAAAAGAGATCGCCAAAAATGTCGCTGAAGACGGAATCCTCCGAAAACCCGCCTCCTTCGGAAAAATGCCGTGAAAACTCGGAGGGATCAAATCCCTGAGCCGATGAAAAACCGCCGGTCTGGCCTCCCAGTCTCCGGAGATTATCATACTCTTTTCGGCGTTTTGGATCTCCGAGCGCATAATAGGCCTCGGATATTTCCTTGAATTTTTCCTCGGCTTTTTTATCGCCCGCATTCTTATCCGGATGATATTTCACCGCAAGCGCGCGATAAGTTTTTTTGATATCCTGCGCGCTCGCGTCTTTCGGGACTCCAAGTACTGTATAATAATCCGCGCCGCTCATTATGCTTCAATCTCCTGCTGACGGAACAAAACTTCCTTGGCGATATACGCCCCCAGCTTCCGGTATTCCAGCTGACCGACAAGCTTACACGAACCCTCTTTCTCTAAAACCGGTATATATCCGATGTTCTTGGCGTTGAATATATCCATTACCGTTTTTAATTCCTGTTCCACATATGCGACCATGTCCACCTTGCGGACTATATCCTCTGCAAGGATCAGCTGGTCCATCTGCTCTTCATAGAAAGTATCGCGTATTTCACCCAGTGAAATGATCCCGACAAAATCGCCGTTCAGCGCGACCACCGGAAAATTATATGAGTCGCTTTTCTTCATGACATCCATTATCTGATGGAGATTATCGTTTTCCTTTAAGACGGGAAATTCTTTTTCCATGACATCGCCGACCTTGTGCGCCGCAATTATATCGTCTTCCGTTACATCTCTGTTTATTTCATCCGCTTTCCTGATGCCGTATTTTATCATTGCCGGAGATATCAGCTGCAGCAAAAAAGTTGTGGCTGTCACGATACTTATCACAAGAATACCGGCGGCGCGGGCCTCCCCTCCCAGGGGATTGAACATTTGGAACACGGCAATGCCCAGACCAACCGCCACGCCGGCCTGATCAAAAAGACAGAATCCGAGATATTTGGTCACGGTACTTTTTGCTCCGGAAATTTTTCCGCCGATATAGGCGCCGGTTATTTTCCCGAGGCCCCGGCTTATGATATACGCCAAGGCAAGAACAAGAACCCCGGTTTTCATGAGGATCCTGGCATCAAGACGCGCGCCGACGAGAACAAAAAACAGAATAAATACAGGCGGGCTCAGTTTTTTTATAAGGTCAAACATCTCCCGTTTCTCGGGAGGCTGGAGATTTGACACGGTCACGCCCAGAGCCATTGACGCAAGTATCGGATCCACCTTCGTATATATTGAAAGGCCTACAACAAACAGAACTGTTCCGAGAGCGACCGAAAGAATGCCTTCTCTTTCTCTTTGTCTGGACGCGATCTTGTGCAGCACAAAACCGGCCGCGGCGCCTATGGCGACCGAAAGTGCGATATGGAACAACGGCATCATCATGGAAGCAGCGAACGACGGGGTTTCGTGAATAATAAGCGCCTTGGCAAATACACTCATGAATCCGTATAAGAGAAGCGCCAGCGCGTCATCTAAGGCCACGATGGAAAGCGTCGTCATTGTCACGGGCCCTCTTGCCTTATATTCGCCAAGAACGCTGTATGTCGCCGCCGGCGCCGTGGCTGACGCGATCGCTCCAAGCACGAGTCCTATGTATACCTTGTGCGTCAGCAGAGTGGTTACCGCGGCAACGAGAAAAAAGGTCACAAGGGTCTCGGCGAAAAGTATAGTGTATATTGAACGGCTGTACTTCTTAAACCTGCCAAATCTCAGTTCTGAACCTATCATGAACCCTATGATCCCGAGGGCCAGACTTATAAGTGGACTGAATGATTCGCTTATGACGGATCCGCTCAGAAAACCGCCGAAGGATTCCCCGAGAACAAGACCGATCACCATGTACCCTGTTATGCCCGGCAGATTCAACTTGCGGAATACTCTGGCTCCGACCATGCCAAACAGTATAATTACTCCTATGATCAGCAATGTATTCATGTTTCCTGTTTCCCGTTTTTTGCGAAAGGTTATTTCTTTTTGTTTCTGGAACCTGACTTGCTCTTGCTGTTTTTATTTTTTTTCTTCGCGCCAAGATGGGAAGATTTCTTCGAATATTCGCGCAGTTTCTGTTCTACCAAATAGTTGATAGTTCCCTTCGGATATCGCCTCTTACTGTCTTTCTTTCCGGCTTTCTTCCCCGTCAATATCTCTATCCCTTCATCAATGGTTGACACCGACCATATGTGGAATTTTCCTTTTTTTACGGCATCGGCCACTTCATCTTTCAACATGAGGTGACTGACATTAAGTTCCGGGATTATCACTCCCTGTTCCCCGCTAACGCCCTTAACCTTACAGACATGATAAAATCCCTCGATCTTCTCGTTTATCCCCCCGACCGGCTGTACCATCCCATGCTGGTTCATGGATCCCGTCACCGCGATCGATTGTTTGATCGGAACTCCTGAAAGCGATGAAAGCAGGCAGTAGGCCTCCGTGCTTGAAGCGCTGTCACCGTCTACTCCGTCATATGACTGTTCAAAACATATGTTCGCGTTCAGGTTTAACGGCATATCCTGCGCGAATTTCTCTCCGAGATATCCGCCGAGGATCATCATCCCTTTTGAATGAATACTGCCTCCCATCTTCGACTGTCGCTCTATATCAATAACCCCGCCTTTTCCCATGTAAGTCGTCACCGTTATCCGTGACGGCTTGCCGAACATGTATTCCCCGATATCCAGCACGGCAAGACCGTTAACCTGTCCCGTGACCGCGCCCGCGGTATCTATCATCAGAATATTCTTATCTATCAGCTCAACTATTTTTTCTTCTATCAAATTGGACCTATAAATTTTCTCACATATGGCTTTTTCCACATGTAACGACCCCACATATTCCGCATTATCCTTACCCGCCCAGTAATCCGCTTCCCTGATTATATCGGCGATATTCATGAAGCGGGCGCTGAGTTTTTCCTGGTCGCTTATGAGCCGCGAACCGTATTCCACGACCCTTGCCACCGCTTTTCGGTCAAAATGACGCAGTGATTCCTCATCACATCTGACCTTTATGAAAGCGGCGTATTTTTGCACCATATCCCTGTCTCTGTCCATTTCTATGTCGAAATCCGCTTTGATCTTGAACATCTTGCGAAAATCCTCGTCAAACCTGTAAAGAAGCTGATACAGCCAGGGTGAACCGATCATGATTATTTTTATATCCGAAGGTATCGGTCTTGGTTTAAGACTGGTAGTGCTTATCAGGCGAAACTGCTCGTTTATATCCTCTACCTTTATTTCATGATTTCGAATAACCCTCTTAAGGGCCTCCCACGCCATGAAACTGTTTAAAACGTCCGTTGCCTGAAGAATAAGATACCCGCCGTTAGCCTTGTGAAGAGCGCCGGGAGCGATCATCGTAAACCCTGTCGTCATGGCTCCGAAATGTGACGCGTATTCTATTCTTCCGATAAGGTTATAATAGTTCGGATTCGGCTCGCTAATAACAGGTGCGCCTTTTGAATGTCTATGGTCCACTAATAAATTCACCCGGTATTTCTGAAACGTGTTCTTATTAGACGGCGCCTTAGCGCCGAACAGGATGGGCGGGGCTTCTTCCTCATCGTCCTTGAAAGCATCTATATTATCCGCTGCGTCTTCCTGCACGTGATTCAAATATTCAACGATCCCTTCAAATTCCCTGTATTTGAAGCGCAGTTCATCAATTATATGTTTAACGGAAAACAGAGTTACTTCTTTCTCCAATTCTTTAAGTTTTGCTTTTGCGGTTTTTTCCATGATGCGCACTTCACTCAATACCTGTTCGATCTTTATGTGCAGCTCGTGCTTTTTTTTCCCTATTTTATCCTTCTTTTTGTCCGGAAGATCTTCATATGCCTCGGTTTCTATAGGCTTATCGCCGCTGCGGGGAACAAGAATAACACCTGTAGCGGTTTGTTTAAGCATGAATCCCTCTTCAAAAGCGGTTTTCTCTATTTGTTCAAGCGTGACATCCCTTTTTTTCTTGTATCCCTTGAGCATGTCCTGCCTGCGGGTCTCGTAATCCTCGCTTTCAAAAGCCCTGGGGATCTCGACCCTCAGCTCGCCCACCAGTTCTTCCATGTCTTTTTTGAACATTATCCCTCTTCCGGCAGGAAGATCTATGGCAATGGGCTCATCCTCATGGACAAAGTTATAGACATATATCCAGTCATTCGGGGTTTTCTGTCCCGCTGCGATCTCATTAACGGCCTTTTTTACCTGTGTATTACGACCCGTGCCCGTCGGACCGCAGACAAATATATTATATCCGTCGGACTTCACGTTCAGGCCGAAATCTATGGAACCGACCCCTCTTTCCTGATGCATGGGTTCGTTCTCAAAAGTGTAATCCTCTGTGGTCTTGAATGGGAACAATGCCGGATCACATTTTTTCCTTAGATCACTGAATTTCAGTTTCCTCATGAATATACTCCTATCATTGCAACACTGAATACACAGAAAGACTGCAACACTGAATACACTGAAACCTTGCAACACTGTACGCACTGAAACTTTTGAGAACACTGAGATCAATGTTCTCAGTTCTTTTCAGTGTTCTCAGTTCTTTTCAGTGTTCTCTGTGTTTCAGGTGTCCTCTGTGTTGCAACAACGAAAATACATCATGCGGGCCCTGAAGTCAAATATCTCCGGCGCCGAAACACATGATGCTCTATCCCGTAACCATCTCGAATATAGTCAGCCAGATCGGAATGGTAAAAACCGACGCCACATGTGTATAAAATATGCAGCTGCTTAAAAACTTATTATCAGCCTTCGTGTAACTTCCTATAACCACAAGGGATACTGCTACAGGCATTATGCTCTGCAAAAATAACAAAAACTTGTAGTCAGCGGGGATCGTGATCCGCGTAAGCACCGCCATGATCAGCATGGGAAAAAGCAAAAGCTTGATGACCATACAGGCGACCAGCGGCACTTTGTTCCGGGGGACATGCGCCCGGTATTTACAGAGATATGCGCCCAGAGTCAACATCGCAAGCGGAAATGCCGCCTGGCCGAGGCTTTTAACCGGCCCCGCAAGAAGTGATGGCAGGCTTCCCTTGCCGGCAATTGCCACCCATAACAGCGCGAACACGGTTGCGAGAACCGGCGGATTCAATAAAAGGCTTATCTTGAATTCTTTTCCGGGCCTGCCGGACAGAAAAAGCGGGACCATGGACCACATTAGAACGTTAAACCCAAGAATAAAAAGAAACACGTTGATCAACATCCTGTCACCCATCGCGCCCGCAAACAAAAACAGAACCAGGTTCATCGGAAGATATCCGCAATTCTGGAAACCGCAACTGCTTATAAACTCACGCCGCGCGGAAAAACCTTTCAGAAATCCGCAAAAAACCGCTCCTAACAACATTCCCGTCAGGGAAAACACGGCTCCGGCAACCGGCAGCAGCCACCAATATGCATATTCCGAAAAACTGAAATGGCCGATGGTCTTAGAAATGATCAGAGCCGGAAAGAGCACCCGGACAAGCAAGAGGCTGAGCGTATCCGTAAACTTTTCGTCAATAAACCTGTACCGGTACAAAATATACCCGACAAGCGTGAGAATAAAAAGTTTGGCAATGGCTGAGATTACAATAAAAAAAGTGGATAAAAAATCCATAACTCCTCATGTACATGCCGGGCTCTTCACCTTATAGCCGGTTTTCCGAGCCGTTTGAACATTTTCTGTTTGTATGACTCCACTCCCGGCTGATCAAATGGATTAATACCGGAAACATATCCTGAAACGGCTGCCGCTTTCTCGAAAAAATATAAAAGCTGTCCCAGACAATAAACGGATCTTTCGGCAAGCAACACCGTGGAATTGGGAACGCCTCCCTCAAAATGCGCCTCGGCGGTGGCTTCGTAGGCCTTTTTGTTAATGTAATCAACCTGCCTTCCGGCAAGATAGTTCAAGCCATCAACATCCTTCTCACGTCTGGGAATACTGCATCTTTCTTCTTTCTTTTCAACAACGATAAATGTTTCAAATAAATTTCTCTCCCCCTGCTGGATCAACTGTCCCATGGAATGAAGATCCGTTGAAAAATCACAGGAAGCGGGAAAAATGCTGTGGCCGCCCTTGCCCTCGCTTTCACCGAACAGTTGCTTCCACCATTCGTCAATATAATGCAGCCTGTCATCAAAACTTGAAAGGATCTCAATCTTTTTCCCCTTGCGGTAAAGAATATTGCGCACGGCCGCATACTTATAACTCATATTACGCCCAAGATTGCAGTGCAAAAGGAGTTCTCTCTGATCTTTTGCCCCGGCAATAAGATCGGCGATATTGATACCGGCGCAGGCCGCCGGAAAAAGGCCGACCGGCGTCAGAACCGAGAATCTGCCGCCGACATCAGCGGGTATATTAAAACTTTTGTATCCTTTTTCGCGAGCGATCTCTCTTAAAGCGCCTTTTTCCCCGTCCGTCGTGCATACTATTCTTTCTTTCGCGCCGAGAGGTCCATATTTTTTCAGCAAAAAATCCTCAATAATCCTGAAAGCGACAGCCGGCTCAATCGTCGTTCCCGATTTGGAGATCACATTAACGCTCACATCCCTGTCCCGCACCGCGTCCAGAAGAGCATTGAGCCGATCGCCGGACAAATTATGTCCGGCAAAAAAGATCTTCTTTCCGACAGCCCCCGGAGAAAAGGCCTCAATAATTGAGCGTGCCCCGAGATATGATCCGCCGATCCCGATCATAATTATTGCGTCCGAATTGTTCCTCAGATTGGCTGCCGTTGTCTCTATCTCTTCTATTAAACTTCCAGTGGTGTTTTCGGGGAGATCCATCCATCCAAGAAAGGCATTCCCCGGACCGTTACGCTTTTCCAAAAAAGCGTGGGCTTTTTTCACTTCGGCGAAAATATCCCCCATGTCCTTTTCGGAGACAAAACCCTCAAGATGCGCCGTATCATACGTCACGCCTTTTTTGATCACGTTTAATCCCCTTTCCTGAACCTTCTGAAAACATTGTAATAACCGGACAACTTTACCCTGTAAGAAAACGGTTTCGTTGTATCTGAATTTGTTATTTTAACGCGATTCAGCTCATATATATCAACATTGGCCTTATCATAGCCCCTGTTCGTCGTGCAGGCGCCTTTATAACCCGCCTTCCTTACAACTTCTTTTATTTCCCCGTTAAATCCGCCTGTAGGATAACAGAAATACTGCGCCGCCATGCCGGTATTGAGCTCTATGTCTTCTTTACAACCCGCGATCTCATCCCGAAGAAGGCGGGGATCCTTCACTGTCGGGAGATAAACATTGCTTCTCGTGTGCCCTCCAAAATCAATCCCGTTCTCCGCCATGAGACGGACCTGGTCCCAGCTTAAATATGTCGGCCGGGTGCCCATGTAATCCGTTATCAGGAATATAGTCGCCGGCATGTTATATTTTGACAGAACAGGAAAAGCATGAATATAATTATCTTCCAAACCGTCATCAAAGGTCACGACTACAGTCCGCGGAATAAACCTTGTTCCGCTCTTGATATGCTCAACGAGTTTATTAAGGGTTATAATAGAATAACCGCTTTTTGACAGGAACATCATCTGCCGGGAAAAATTTTCAGGGCTAACGTGCAGTGAGCTGCCCTTCTGGCTGCTGATAGAGTGATACATCAATATGGGCACCACACGGCGGGGCCTTATCGCTAAAAAATAAAACGCTGAACAAAGAATAGCCAGCGCCAGACCCGCGATCGCCGTTCTCTTCCATATTTTAATGTTAAACACTTTCCTCCCGTCCATTAAAAACAACGCCGGCTCCTCGAGAAACCGTTTCTACACGGCTTTTCGAGGAGCCGGAATAACTAATGAACTGTTTTCGTGACGCGTCGCATTACGATATGACAATAGCGGTCACGGGACACTGATCAGCGCCGTTTTTGGCGTCTTCCACCTTATCCTCAGCGATCTCATCCCCTATCATAACCGCTTTGTCTTCCTGCATTTCATACACGCTGGGAGCCACTTGAACACACAGACCACACCCTATACATTTTTCCTTATCTATCACAGCTTTCATGCTCCAACACCTCTCTTTCTTTCCCTATAGTTTATCAGAATGTCCCGGCATTGGAAAGATAAAAACATAAACAGAAGACGTAGGGGCGGGGTCTCCCCGCCCTTCGTCCGCAGGGCAGGGAAACCCTGCCCCTGGTATGGAAAGTCGTGTCAACCTTCCTTTTAACAATAATCTTTTCTGGCTACATTCATGATTACTCTTTGTACTGTTTGAATACAGGCAATGGATACTTCGACGATGAATCAATCTGGTATTCGTAGATCAGGGTAATCCCTGCTACATTATTCGATATACGTCCGGTCTTCCTCGATCTACGTTCGCGCTTAGGATCTTTTCCCGCGCATAGGGGCGCCGAGGGTTACCTATCGTACCATTGCCTATATTCATTGTTTATTTCCCCTCACTTTAAGCAGTTCTCATTAATGACCATATGAATCCTGCTAGTTCTCTTGCTACCGCCGCACATGCTTTCTGTTTGCATTTTCCTTTTTCTATCATCCGCCAGTATTTGTTGTGTAACCTTTTCTGTGCTTTTATCGCTATCTGTTTTACTTCATTGGTTTGACCCTCTAGCCGCTTCTTCAACTCCTCACTTATTCCAACTCGATGCCTTGAATGCCACGCCGACTCAATCAACAACCGCCTTATCCTTTTATTCCCTGCCCTTGTGAGCCGCCCTCGCCGTTCTACACCTCCAGAACTGTTTTCGCTGGGAACCAACCCCAGATATGACATGTATTCTCTCGCTTTCCCGAATCTCCTGAAGTCTACGGTTTCTGTTATTACTCCCATCGCTGTTAATTCCCGCACTCCTCTCAATACCGTCAGCTTTTGTACTCTTTCTCTGTACTCTTCCCCATGCGCTATCTCATAAATCTCTTTATCTATTCCTTTTAATTCCGATTCTTTTAACTCCAGCAACAATAGGTATTTATCGTATACTTTTTTATCATATCTGTCTGTGAATTCCTGTCTCTTTAAAAATAGCCTGTGCTTTTTTGTCCAGTTTGTCCCTTCTCTATATACCATGCCTCGCCTTTGCAAAAACTTCAGTATGTATTGCTTCGATATTTGCACTTCTTTACTTATCTGCTCCCTTAACCTCACAAAGCCTCTCATTGCCTCGTCTTTTTCTTCCGGTACATTCACACTTACTAATTCTCCCGCCCTGTATAATCTCCCTAATTTTCTGGCGTCTCTCCTATCTGTTTTTATCCTGTCTCCTTTTCTCTCAGGTATCAGACTCGGCGCTATCACTTCACATTCTATCCCTATTTCTTTTAACCACCTGTAAAATACATACCCGCTTCCACTCGCTTCATAACATGCTTTTACTTCATACGTTCGGCTTAACTTCTTATAATATTTCTGCACCTTTGCTTTGTCGGTCATTATCGTCTTCTCTAGTATCGGTTCCC
Organism: Candidatus Omnitrophota bacterium; assembly: GCA_043811335.1. Lineage (GTDB taxonomy): Bacteria > Omnitrophota > Gorgyraeia > Tantalellales > Tantalellaceae > CAZGOZ01. The sequence continues at coordinate 11,888 of JBDRNI010000130.1, forward strand.
TGCCTTCTCTTTCATAAACACTGATCACTACTCTTCCTTGATGGACATCGTTCCCTGCATATGCTACACTTTTCATGTCGCACCTCCTGTTTTGGTTTTTCCAAATGTAGCTCTGATTTCTTGTCTATGCAAGTTATTAACCTACGAATGGAGGTGCGACTTTCCATTGTATCTACGTATTTTATTTTGTCTATGTCTGGCTTATTGCTTGGTGAGTCATTTCCCTTGTTTTATCAAGGATGCTTTAACAAAAGCGGAAAATAATGGATGTGGTTTGTCCGGCTTGGATTTAAACTCAGGGTGAAACTGACATGCCACGAACCATGGATGATTCCCTAATTCTATTATCTCAACAAGATTTGCTTTCGGATGGGTGCCGCTGAATACCATACCGTGTTTCCGGAACCTGCTTTTAAATGCGCCATTGAATTCATAACGATGGCGATGTCGTTCCATTACTTCTTTTTTGCCGTATATCTTTTTAGCAAGGGTGCCGGATTTGAGTTCGCACTTAAACTGACCGAGACGCATCGTGCCGCCCATCCATTTTACTTTTTTCTGTTCCGAAAGGAGTGAAATAACCGGGAATTTTGTTCTCACGTTAAATTCTGTTGAATTAGCATTCTTCATGCCGCAAACATTGCGCGCAAATTCAATAACCGCGATCTGCATGCCAAGACATATCCCAAAATAGGGGATACCATTTTCTCTCGCATATCGTGTGGTGACAAGTTTTCCATCGATCCCCCTGACACCAAAACCACCCGGAACCAGTATACCGGATATATCCTTGAAAGTATTTCTAAGTTCTTCGGGCGATTTTTTCTCCAATCCCTCGGACTCTATTTTCACAAGATCAAGTTTTAACCTATTAGCCATAGCGCCATGCTTCAAGGACTCGTCAATTGATTTGTAAGCATCCTGCAAAGTTATATACTTGCCCACAACCCCTATCCTGACCGTTTTCTTCGCGGATTTCTTTATCGCAATAACTTTTTCCCATCTTTTAGCAGCATCATCCTTTTTTCGTTTTAAATTCAGTTTTTCAAGGATAATCTCATCCAACCCATTATTCTTGAGCATCATCGGTATTTCATAGACATCGTCAACATCCCTGGCCTCTATAACACAATCTTCATGGACATTGCAAAAAAGGGATATTTTAGACCTCGCGTCAACATCAAGAGATTTTTCCGTACGCACCATGAGTATTTCCGGTTGAATGCCTATTTCCCTGAGTTTGCCTACCGAATGTTGGGTGGGTTTGGTCTTGATCTCACCGGCAGCTTTGATGAACGGGACAAGCGTAAGATGAATATTGATCGTGTTACCCGGTCCTTCTTCATTTTTCATCTGACGAATGGATTCTAAAAAAGGAAGACCTTCAATATCGCCAACGGTCCCACCGGTCTCAACAATTACGACATCCACATTATACTTTTCTCTAACCTGACGAATCTCACCTTTTATCTCACTTGTTATATGCGGTATAACCTGGACTGTAGCCCCGAGGAAATCTCCACGACGCTCTTTTGTTATAACCTTCTGATATATCTTTCCCGTCGTCACATTACTTATACGAGAAAGCGGTGAGTTGGTATAACGGTAATAATGTCCAAGATCCAGGTCAGTTTCAGTGCCGTCATCGGTAACGTAAACTTCGCCGTGCTGATAAGGATTCATCGTTCCCGGATCAACGTTGATATATGGATCACACTTTACAAGGGCAACCTTATAACCGTTCCACTCCAAGAGTTTCCCGATTGACGCGGAAGCTATGCCTTTACCGAGACTGGAAACAACACCGCCGGTTATAAAAATGTATTTGGTTTTTTTCATATTACCGCGCTTTCTCCAAGGATCTTTTATTTGTTTTTCTATGAATCTTTGTGGGGTACGTTCCACTGAAACATGCCGTACAAAACCCGTCTCCGGCACAACCAACGGCCTCCAGCATCCCTTTCAGGCTCAGATATTCCAAACTGTCAACATCTATAGCTTTACCTATTTCTTTGACGGAAAGCTTATTCGCAATGAGTTCTTTCCTGCTTGGAAAATCAATCCCATAAAAACAAGGAAATTTTATGGGCGGACAACTTATCCTCAGGTGTATTTCTTTCGCCCCGGCTTCGCGTATGGCTTTTATTCTCCCACCGGTCGTGGTTCCCCGAACTATAGAGTCTTCCACAACTACTACCCTTTTTCCTTTCAGGGCTTCCTTTATAGGATTGAGTTTTATCTTCACGCCGTGCTCCCTCATCTCCTGAGACGGCTGGATAAACGTCCTGCCGATATAATGGTTCCTTATGATGCCAAATTCAAAAGGAATACCACTTTCTCCCGAATACCCCAGCGCGGCATAGTTGCCTGAATCCGGTATTGACATGCAAATATCGGCGGAAACCGGATGCTCTTTAGCAAGGCTTGCTCCTAAACGCTTCCTTGTCCGGTAAACACTGTCCCCGAAGATCCGGCTGTCAGGCCGCGCAAAGTAAATAAATTCAAAGATACACTGCGCCAGTGCTGTTTTAGGAAAAGGTTTTCGTGATTCCAGGCCGTCTCGGGAAATAATCACGATCTCACCGGGTTCTACATCTCGCACAAATTCGGCGCCAATCAAGTCAAGAGAACATGACTCACTGGCAAGGACATAAGAAGAGTCTTTCTTCCCCAGACAAAGCGGCCGGAATCCATAAGGATCCCGAGCTCCTATAAGCTTATCTTCCGTAAGAAAAAGCATCGCATAAGCGCCTTCACACTTCTCCAAGGCTTCCACGAGACGATCTTCAATGCTATCCTTTTCGGAACGAACCAGAAGATGAAGCACGATCTCCGAATCCATTGTTGTTTGGAAAATCGCGCCATCCTTCTCCAGTTGCCGGCGCAACTTGACGGCATTGGTAAGGTTACCGTTATGCGCTATGGAAATAGATAATTTATGATGATTTATTACAAACGGCTGTACATTCCTCATCGTACTGGAGCCCGTGGTGGAATACCTGACATGACCGATGGCCCTTCGCCCTTTTAAAGTTTTTAGCTTCTTTTTTTTAAGGACTTCCGAAACAAGCCCCATCCCGGCATGCTGGTGTATGCGCCTTCCGTCAGAAACTGCTATACCGCATGACTCTTCGCCTCTGTGCTGCAGGGAATACAGCCCCAGATAAGTCAAATCAACGGCCGACTCATGATCGAATATGCCAAAGACCCCGCAATACTCTTTTTTACCCGTTAACTTATGAGCCATAATATTCCTGGAGTGATTTAACAGTTGAACTGGTCTTGATCATTGATTCTATCCCGTTCACCGAAGCCTGCGCTCCGGCAAGAGTGGTTATGCATGGAATACCACGCATGACTGCGATACTGCGTATCAGGGCCCCATCACCATGCGGCTTTTTACCGAATGGAGTATTGATGATAAGGTCAACTCCTCCACTTTTGACAATATCAACAATATTAGAAGTTCCCTCATGCATTTTTTTCACGACATCAACCCGAATATTATTGTTTTTTAAGATCTTCGCGGTGCCTCGTGTGGCAATAATCTCAAATTCAAGATCATGCAATTTCTTCGCCAGGAAAACGATATTGCGCTTATCTCTATCCTGTACGGAAATAAAGACCTTACCCTTAAGGGGCAAAGTCTGTCCGGCAGCGGTCGAGGCTTTAGCAAAAGCATCACCAAAATCCTCAGATATACCCATGACCTCTCCGGTTGACATCATCTCCGGCCCAAGGATTATATCTACTCCGGAAAATCTGGAAAACGGCAGAACGGATTCCTTGACACTTGTGTAACTCAGCCCCTTCATGGGATCTTTCAGGCCTATATCTTTGATCTTCCTTCCCGCCATGATCATAGCCGCGATCTTAGCCATGGAAACTCCTGTAGCTTTGGACACAAAAGGAATCGTCCGTGAAGCGCGCGGATTGACTTCTAATACAAAAACATCGCCGTCTTTTACGGCATACTGTATGTTCATAAGACCTTTAATATCAAGCGCCACAGCCAGTTCCTTTGTCTGTTTCCTTATCTTATCCACAACTTTATCAGGTATTGTGTGCGGCGGAAGCACGCATGCGGAGTCACCTGAATGAATGCCGGCTTCCTCAATGTGTTCCATTATTCCGCCTATAACTACATCCTCTCCGTCACATAGCGCATCCACGTCCACTTCTATCGCGTTTTGAAGAAATTTATCTAAAAGAATCGGATGCCCGGGAGAAACATCAAACGCTTCTCCCATAAATTCTTCAAGGGTTTCTCTGTTATAAACGATCCTCATGGCGCGTCCGCCAAGCACGTAAGACGGCCTCACGACAACGGGATATCCTATTTTCTCGGCTTTTTGCACCGCCTCTTCGGCGGAATTGGCTGTATCATTTGCCGGCTGTTTTACGTCAAGAGAATGAAGAAGCTGTTTAAACTTTTCGCGGTCCTCAGCCAAAGCTATGGACTTTACCGACGTACCGATTATCGGCATCCCTGCAGCTTCAAGCCGTTCAGCGAGATTAAGAGGAGTCTGCCCTCCGAACTGGACTATGACACCATCGGGCCTCTCCTTCTCTACTATGTTCATGACATCTTCAAATGTGAGCGGTTCAAAATAAAGCTTGTCTGAAGTATCGTAGTCCGTGCTGACCGTTTCCGGATTAGAATTCACCATTATCGTTTCAAACCCCATCTCGCTGAGCGCGAAAGAGGCGTGACAACAGCAATAATCAAACTCTATCCCCTGACCTATTCTGTTAGGACCCCCACCCAGGATCATTATTTTCTTCCGATTGCTCCTTTTTACCTCACATTCATC
>JBDRNI010000131.1:0-2245 GCA_043811335.1 Candidatus Omnitrophota bacterium
GCTGCTTTTGACAAGTGTCCTGCCCGGCATGGGCATTCCTTTGGCCGCGACCGGCTTACTTCCCTTTTTTCCGGATAACTTCCTGACGTCTTCGTAATATTCCGCTATGTCATAATCGTCAAAGGGTATCTTTCCACGCCCAAACAGCATTTTCTTATCCGCATCCTGCCTGAGCGTCATCATTCGCGAAAGGAGCCCCGCGGCTATAACGGCTGCTATTACCACAAACGAAAGCGCAATGATCGGTAAAACAGCCGCTGTGCCGGTAATCTCAGCGCCCGATTGAAGAAGGGATGCGGTATTTTCCTGCGCGTTCCCCGCAACGGCCGAGAACAGAAGGAACGCGAGGCCGAAAAGGCCTTTTTTGCCCAAGCTTCTCTTTGCGACGGTTTCCCGCTCAAGATCTGATGCAAGGGCGGCTTCCGCCTGCCTGGCCGGTTCAAGTTCTCGGGAGCTCACGATCGCGCCGTCTCCGTTGATGCGATCAATGAACTGCCCCGCGTTGACTCCCTGCCCTGGAAATACCCCGCCACTATGATGAATATCAAAACGGCGAATATCCACCGACCACAGAATACTCACAGCCAACATTTCAACAAAGTCCTCGCTCCAGTCTATTCTGAAAGTTTCCCATCCATCAGTGGCAATATGAACAGTAACGGCGGGCATAGGACTTCCCGGGTCAACAGAAGGCTGAGAACCTCCCGGGCCCGGGTCAAATGGAAAGTTTATGCTGGAACCTTTCCCCCGCGCCTCAAAAAGAACGTAGTCCCCGCGAGAACAAAAGGCCCTTTTATTCCATACGAAAGTTGATGCTCCGGACGTTGCTGTAAAACGCACGAAAGAAGCGCCGTCTGTACCTTCAAGGGTTTCCATGCTATAGTCACGCATGGAGGAAAGGACTAGCCGCAGATTTTTGATCTCTGAAGTTTTCCATTCCGACACGCCTGAAATAATCCCGCTGGCGTCTGATTGAAAACTATATTTTCCGACGCGCAAACTGTTGTCAACCACTTGAACCGGCCAAAACTCCGTATCCAGGTCGTCTCCGGGGCCACTCCCGTACGTCCTCAATTGTTCAGCATCTTCTTCTAAAAAAAATTGAGACACGAGCAGTATTTTCTCTAGCAGGATCGGATAACCCTTTCTTGCCTGCAGAACCGCTCTTTCCCAAAAATGATCTGTATTCGTGACATATTCCTCGAATATTGTAGCCCAGTCTTCATTAACTTTTGTTTCCCCATAAGGCCGCGCGTAATCTGAATAACTATCGTCATGCCCACTGCGCTCATTAAGATCCTTGAACGATTCCCACGCTTCTGCCCCTTTCCGCTCAAGCTCATGCCCTAAAACATGCGCAGCTTCATGTAAAACAACCCCCTGTATGGTCCGGATATCATCGCCTGCAACCAAAGTTTTAGAAGAATCTATTCCTTTTTGCTTGAGGTCAATACGCCTCTCCATTTCGTGATGCCCGTATAATCTTCTGCCGTCTCCGCGCGTCTCTGCATCATCAATAGCATAAAGAACGATATTGTTGGTTAAGATATGCATTTGAGCCGCAAGACCATCTTCCGTAAAAAGGGAGGGTTCTTTTACGGAAACAGCGGGAACACCACGGATAAGACAGATCGGAGCCCTGTTGAGCGCGTCCACTATCGCCTTTAATTCATGCGGCAAAAGCGCTACATATCCTTTGCCTAGGTCATAAATAAATATCTCTACGCCATCCCGCTTGTAAACATAATGCGGCTGGGTGATGACAAGCGCGTCCGTCACTTCATATAAGTTGTCCAGACCGGTTGAACCGTACTCATAAGAGGACGGTTTCCAAACCGGACCGTAAAGATCGCATCTTGTCAATAGCGGCATGGCCAGCAGTGTCAGCGCGATTAATCCGATCTTCATGATATTTCTGCTATTTTTGCCGGATTTTTTTCGGGCGGGTATGGTTTCTTTCGCCGCTTTCTGCCTTAAATAATCGTCAAACCGGGCCATGAGCGTGTCCAGATCAACCGTCACTTTTTCGGTGGGATATAATTTCGCGCAATCTATTCCGAATTTTTGCCAGAACCCTCTCGCGTTGGGATCCAATCTTATTCTTCCAAACCCTCTGTCTTTAAAAAATTTCAGTACCCTCTCGCACATCCGGGCGCCGTATCCTTGACGCTGTATGAAGGGATGAAGCCATATACACTGCAGTTCAACCAGATCATCCGTATATTGCTTCAACAGCACGCTTACC
>JBDRNI010000132.1:0-2423 GCA_043811335.1 Candidatus Omnitrophota bacterium
CGGTAATATTATCTACCGCATACGCGCCCCGGACCATGCGTTCTTTTATCCATTCGTCTATTGTTTCATTATTCCCGGTTGATGTTTCGTGTTCTATATACGCATTTAAAATGCCTCTGTCTTCTTTGTTCAGGGATTCACCGGTAAATTTGACCGTGCCTTTTTCTAACGCGAGATTGAGCACTCTTTCGGAAACGACCGAAACATCATAACGCGCGAGATCTCCGGTTTTAGCCAGAAGGCAATAATAAGTCCGTCCTCCGGTATCCGCTTTTACGAGATAACTGCCCTTTTCGGTATAGATACTGCTGGATGGTATTTGGACTTCCGCTGTCTGGTCAAAACGTATTTTACCGGCAATTCTTGCGCCGAATATGGTGTTTTCCTTGAATGCTTTTGCCCCTAAGGCCCTCAACTCATCAATATTAAACAACTCCAGGTCTTTCAGGGACTGACGTATGCCTATTTCGATCTGAGCTACTTCTTTAAATTCCGGCCCCTGTAGGTGAGCAAATCTACTTGGCGGGGCAAGAGTGAAAACATCACCGCCGCCGGCTTGTGCAATGTTTGACCCTAAAAAGCACACTATAACCGCGACAGAAATAATCTTTTTGAATGTTTTCATTTTTTTTCTTTCATGAGGTCTCGTTCATAAAGTTTCGTTGATATATTCGGAAATGCGTTTTTTGTCGGTTTTTGATATTTCCAGGAATTGATTGCCGACTTCGTACTTGTCGCCGACAGGTGTCTTACGGATCCATGCAACCTTGGAAATGGCCTTTACGGGTCTGCCGGGTACAGGCATGTTTATCTCTACCATCAGCCGGCACGCCATCGGCATGAACTCGGACCTTCTGAAGCATACCCCACCCTCACCGAGATTCCTGGTGATAGTGGAACTCTTCATGGGTCCCTTAAAGTCGCCGAATTTACGGTATCTTATGGGTATGCCCGTTGCCGTTCTTGAGGCACTTCGTCTTTCGTTCTGTTTTTTCTTCATCATATTATCCTTGTTACTCTCCGTTACTCGCCTGTTATTACCGATTATTACCGACTCAATAGTTAACGTATAAAAAGCCACCTTCGTGGTGTTATCAGTATAACACAAAAGGTGCGGAACACAAAAGGAAAATACTGGCTTTTTTATTATTTACACAGGCGGGCGACACTTACATCTTGTTTATTTTAGAGGACTTACAACAACCTTCAGCTTTCCGGTTCGGGATCCGTTTTCTGAGTCACTGCTTCGGGGTCGTTGTAGAGATTGAGACTGTTGACATATCCGTCAATAAGCTCTTTGTCACCTTTGGACATTTCCAGGAATTGATTACCGACTTCATAATCATCCCCGGAAGCCGTTTTGCGGATCCATGCGATCTTGGAGATGGCCTTGACAGGTTTGGTGAACATGGGTATATCCAATTCCAGTATCAATCTGCAGGCCATAGAGATAAACTCTGCGGTTCTGAAACGTATCCCACCCCGGCTCAGGTTCTTGGAGATGGAACTTATTCCCTGAATGCCGACACCATCCCGCAGTTTATGATACCTGATGGGAATGTGTGTCTTTATCCTCGGGTGTTTTCTCTGTTCCGTGTTCTCTTCCATTTATCACCCTCCCCTCCATGTTTAGATTTAAATATACCACATTTTTCATGATTTACAAGAATACGCGGGGTTTTTATTTCACTACTTCGGGGCCGGCTCCCTTAAGAGGCATTTCATTCTTAAGCGAATGCCCGGTGAATTCGTCCATGTTTTTCTGTTGTATCGCCTGTTTTGAAAGAACTTCGTCCACATTGGCGCCTTTTATTTCTTGAGCCTCTTCCGTTTCTTCCGGCGCTCTATTGTCAAACGACGCCGTAAGCGACCTGAGTTCCGCAAGCACTTCCTGCGCGGCCATGTCGGGATTCTCGGAAAGAACGAGCGCTGTGAGGCCCGCGATAAACGCCGCCGAATACGATGTTCCGGCTTCGCCGTCCTCACCGGGCAGAGTCAAAACATCCCACGGCGCCAGAAGGTCCAACGCACTTCCGTAATTGCTCCACGGCGATATTTCACCATCTGCGTCAACCGACCCGACGGTTATGATACCGTCCTGCGCCGCAAGACTGTTCCACCCTATTTCGGCACCATCATTCCCTGCCGCGACTATGAGTATCGCGCCCTGACTCAATGCGTAATCGATCGCGTCAAGAATCGGCGTTGAAACCGGCAGAAGGCTGAACGGCATGGCAAGCACGCGACAGCCGCTATCCACCGCATAACGTATGGCTTCGGCGATAATTTCTGAAGAAGTATTCCCTTCGTCATCAAATATCCTGAGATCCACGATATCAGCGCCCGGCGCAACGCCCGAGTTTTCATCGTCTTCGGTGCCTTTTATAACAGCGGCCATTTTTGTTCCGTGCGTAAAACCCACG
>JBDRNI010000133.1:0-6919 GCA_043811335.1 Candidatus Omnitrophota bacterium
CTGCCGTTCATGGATCTTTGCAAGCCGGCGGTCAGGGCGCAGATCAAGATCGCGGTGGATACGTACAAAAGTGTATTCGGAGCCGGTCCGAAAGGCATGTGGCTTCCCGAATGCGGTTTTTGTCCGGGGCATGACGAGATATTAAAGGAATTTGGGATAAAGTATTTTTTCGTGGAGACACACGGTATTTTCTTTGGTTCGCCGCGGCCGCGGTATGGGGTTTACAGTCCGTACACGTGTGAGTCGTCCGGCGTGTCCGTTTTCGGGAGAGACCGGAAAAGCTCAAAGGCCGTGTGGAATGCAGAAGAAGGGTATCCGGGCAATCCCAACTACAGGGAATTTTATCGGGATATAGGTTTTGATCTGGACCATGATTATATCAGGCCTTTTATAGAGAGCGGCGGAACGAGGGTAAACACCGGCATTAAATATCACCGGGTAACCGGGCGTTCTGAACACAAGGATATCTATAACGCGGAACGAGCCACCGCCACGGCGGCCTTCCATGCGGATCATTTCGCTCAGGAAAGAAAAAAACAAGCGGAAGAGATCTCGGCCATCATGGACAGGGATCCCGTGATCGTTTCTCTTTTTGACGCCGAACTTTTCGGGCACTGGTGGTATGAAGGTCCGATGTGGCTGGATTTTCTGCTGAGGAAAATACATGCCGATCCGTCCGGCCTTACGACGATCACGCCGGGGGAATATCTGGGGTTGCATGAAGATTATCCCGCCATTACGCCTTCTGCGTCCAGCTGGGGATTAAAAGGTCACAGTGAGGTATGGCTGGATGGCTCCAATAGCTGGATATACAAGCATCTTCATAAGATGGCCTCTCTCATGGTTAAGGCTGCGGCGGAGTTCAAGGATGCTACCGGCATTGAAAAAAGAACACTCAAGCAGATGGCAAGGGAGCTGCTTCTCGCGCAGTCAAGCGATTGGGCGTTCATAATAAAGACAGGCACGTTTTCGAACTATGCCACCTCAAGGCTCAAAGAACATATCGGACGGTTCATTGCGCTGCACGATCAGTTGAGGAAGGGTAATATTGATGCGGAGATGCTGGCCGAAGCGGAGAAAAAGTATAATATATTTGAGGAGATAGATTATGGGGTATATGCCGCGTAAGTGAAGCGGTTTTTTAATGACAAACCGGCCGCCGGCCGGGCAGACGTGAAAATTTAAAGGAGGTGCGAGATATGATGATGGAGGTAATTAGAAAGCTCAAAAGAAAATCCGCAGCGAAAAAACAATCTGTCCAGCAGGAGCAGTCGGAAAAAACATCCCCGGCAGCCGGGAACCCGGAAGAACTTTTTTCTTTGATAGAGAAAAAAGCGTATGAATTTTACGAAAAACGCGGCCGCACGGAAGGCAACGATCTGATAGATTGGTATGAAGCCGAAAAAGCTGTGATAGAAAGCTTGAATAACCAGAAATAAGATCTGTTTAAAGCTTGGACAGGAATGGCCCGAGCCGGAGGATGTCTCCGGTTCGGGCAGTTGTCCGTTCCACCCGGATGGTGGATAAAGAAGATGGGTTTTGATGAAAGAAGTTCTGTGTGTCATCCTTGGAGGAGGCAGGGGCTCGCGCCTTTTTCCGCTAACCGAAGAAAGATGTAAACCCGCGGCTCCTTTATTCGGAAAATACCGGTTGATTGATGTCCCTATCAGTAATTGCCTTAATTCCGGGTTTACCCGCATCTATGTTCTTACGCAGTTTCTCTCCGAATCGCTGAACAAGCATATAAACCGCACCTACAAGATGGCCTCGTTCACCAAGGGTTTTATTGAGATCATGGCGGCGGAGCAATCCATGGATGATACCGACTGGTTTCAGGGAACGGCCGATGCGGTGAGAAGGTGTTTTAAACATTTCAACGATCCCAATATAGAGCATATACTCATTCTCTCGGGCGATCAGTTATACAAGATGGATCTCGGGGAAATGTATCGCTCTCACCTTGAAAAAAAAGCTGAGTTGACAATTGCCTGCAATCCCGTTTCTCCGGAGAACGTTTCCGGGTTCGGGATAATAGGGATAAATGGGGATAAAAAAATAACAAAGTTTGTGGAAAAACCTGAAAACGCCGCAGAAATAAAGGATATGGCTGTTGACTGCGGGAAAACGAAGGCCGGTTTTCTGGCATCAATGGGCATATATCTCTTTAACAAGTCAACGCTGATGGAACTGCTTGTCGAAGGCGGGAAAGTGGATTTCGGCGGCGAGATAATACCCGAAGCGATCCACAGAAAATCGGCGCATGCATTCATTTTTAACGGTTACTGGCGCGACATAGGGACGATAAAGGCTTTTTACAAGGAAAATCTTTCCCTGACAGACCCGATTCCTCCTCTGGACATGTTTGATGAAGACTGGCTGATATTTACGAGGACCCGGTATCTTCCTCCCGCTAAGTTTGAGAACAGCCGCGTGGAAAGAAGTATAATTGCCGAAGGGGCGATAGTGCTTTCGGCGGAAATAATACACTCTGTTATAGGGCTCAGATTCAGGGTCGGGGCCGGTTCCGTTGTTGAAGACACGATTGCGATGGGCAGTGATTATTATGAGACGGTTGATGAAATTGAAAAGAATTTCTCAAAAGGCATCCCGCCGCTGGGAATCGGCGCGCATTGTACGATACGAAAAGCCATACTGGATAAAAACGTCAGGATAGGGGATAATGTCAGTATAACCAATAAAGAGGATCTGGATCGCTTTGACGGTCCGGGTTACTTTATAAGAGAGGGCATAGTCGTTCTAAAGAAGAATTCGGTGATACCCGCGGGAACAATAATATAGACTCGGGGAAAAGGTTTGAAAACAGTGTTAAAACAAGGAGGTTGAGATGAAAAGAACGGTACATGTTATACAATGGGCTGTAGTATTCGCGGCAGCGCTTGTTCTTGTCGGTTGCGGTGTGCCCAAATCCGAACATGACGCGTTGAAGGACAAACACAAGAAGTCCACGGAAACAAACGTGGTTCTCAAGGAAAGGATCAAGGGACTTGAAAAGCAGGTTGACAAGCTTACGGCTGAAAACAAAGCGCTGAAAGAAAATCATCAGAAACTGCTGGATCAGAACAAAGCAGAACAAGAGAAGAAGAAAGAAGCGGAAAAAGCGGAGAAGGAAGAGGCAGCGAAAGCAAAAAAAGTCGCGACTGGCAAAGAGGCACAAAAAGTAAAAGCACCCCAAAAAGCCGACACGCTGCAGCAGGCCATGGATGATGATGAAACGTTCTTGAGATAGAGGCACTGTGTTGGTTCATGGGGAGGAAATAACCAAGATACAAGCAATAGCCAATGACCAAAGTCCGACACAGAGTGAACAGTGATCGGTGAGTAGTGAGTAGTCAGAAACGACGGATGGCGGACAATAGGCGAAGAAAGCGGTAAAATTCTAAATACTAAATCCGAAATACTAAACAAACAATAATGATTCAAATCCCAAATTCCAAAACTTCTTTATACAGCTCTTGAGTGAAATGTTCTGGGTTGGAATTTGGGACATTAGGAATTAGGATTTGTTTAGGATTTAGAGATTAGAATTTGGTATTTTTGTCGGCGAAGAGAGCAGAGAGTGTAGTTGCACTTACTGTTCACTGTTCACTACTCATTGTAATTTAAACAGCAAGTAGGGCAGCCTGTTAAAGGTGCCCTACCGTTTTGATGACGGTGCAAAATGAAGATACTCGGAATAAACGGCAGCCCCAGAAAAGGCGGGAATACGGATATTCTGCTTGATGAGGTCCTTAAAGGGGCCGCCTCGGCGGGTGCGGTAGTGGAAAAGATCATTCTGGACGATCTAAAGATCGCTCCGTATCGGCAAGAAGAGTATGAACCCCAGGGTGAAGAGGAGTTTTTTGCCGCAGATGACGACATGCGCTTTGTCTATCAAAAAATAAACGAATCCGATGTCCTGATCCTTGCATCGCCCGTTTTTTTCGGCAGCCTCCCCGCCCAGATGAAAGCGATGATAGACAGGTTTCAGTGCGTGTGGGTCGCAAAGAACATCTTCAAGAAAAAAGTTTTCACCGCATCAAAAACCGGCGCTTTCATATGCGTCGCCGCCAGCGAAGAGCAGAAATTTTTCCGAAACGCCTCCGAGATCGTCAAACATTTTTTCGCCACGATCAATACACGTTATAAAGAAGATCTATTCTGCCCCGGTGTTGACCAGAAGGGAAGCGTGCGTGAGCGCCCCGAATACTTGGAGAGGGCTCGAGTGCTGGGGGAGAGGATGGCGGGATAGATGCGTACGGTCGCGCTAAAATTCTAAATACTAAATCCGAAATACTAAACAAACAATAATGATCCAAATCCCAAAATCCAAACCTGTAGCGAATCGAATCTTGTTCTCGTTCACTGTTGGTTTGGAATTTAAAATATTGGAAAATCAGGATTTGTTTAGGATTTAGAAATTCGGATTTAGGATTTCAGCTATGTGGTGATTATGAAGCTAAATAGAGGAGTCTCAAATGAGTCCGTGCAAAAAATGTAAGGCGGAATGTTGCAAATATTTCGCTCTTCAAATAGACACCCCCACCGCCAAGGGCGATTTTGAGGATATAAGATGGTATCTTGCCCACAAGCATTCTTCCGTTTTTATAGAAAAAAGAAAATGGTATCTTGAAATTGCCGGTGAGTGCCGCTACATGACGAAAGATCACAAATGCAGAATATATGATAAACGGCCCCGGGTCTGCCGGGATCACAGCCTTGAAACATGCGAAGGGCGCGGCTCCGGCGGATTTGAGCATGAAATCACGTTTAATAACATGGAAGAATTCGACAGGTATCTAAAAAAGAGATTCAAAAAAAAGAAGAAACGATAAAGGATAATTCCTGGACAGACTTATTGTAACTTCTATATGCGTGTGTTAGAATAACCCCGTCTGTGAGGCGGGGTTATTAGTTTGTGAACATGGTGTTTTCAACCGAAGGACAAAGAAATGAGCGGTGTTTTTGGGGTAGTTTCAAAAGGTGATTGCGCGGAGACCTTGATGTATGGTACCGATTACCATTCGCATCTCGGAACAGAATACGGCGGCATGGCGGTGTTCGGGAAGGATTTTCAGCGGCAGATACACAATATCTCGCAAAGTCAGTTTAAATCCAAGTTTTACGAAGATTATAAGCGGATGTCGGGAAATAAAGGTATAGGCGTAATCAGCGACAGCAACGAGCAGCCGATCTTTCTCAATTCACGGTTCGGGCCGTTTTGTATCGTTACCAGCGGGCTGATAGAGAACTCCCGGAGCCTGATGACGGAACTTCTTGAAAAAGGCATATCTTTCAGTGAGATGAGGGACGGTTCCGTGAATGTCACCGAGCTGGTGGCAAAATTGATCAATCAGGGCTCCGATCTGGTTGATGGTATTGAAAAAATGTTTGAAGTGATAGAAGGTTCCTGTTCGCTTCTCTTGCTGAACAGGGAAGGGGTCTATGCCGCCAGGGACCGCCTCGGCTATACGCCTCTTGTCATAGGCAAGAAGCAGGACGCGTGGGCAGTAGCTTCCGAAACCACCGCGTTTCCGAACAACGGGTTTGAGACAATTAAATATCTTGCTCCGGGAGAAGTGGTTCTGTTGAATGAAACGGGTCTCGTGCAAAAAAGACCCGGCAACGGTGCCAGTCAGATATGCACGTTTCTCTGGATATATACGGGGTTTCCGGCGTCAAATTACGAGGGTATCAACGTTGAAACGGTCAGGGAGAGATGCGGCAAGTATCTGGCGCAGAAAGACGGGGATATTGAGATTGATCTTGTTTCCGGCATACCGGATTCGGGGGTCGCGCATGCGTTGGGGTACGCCATGGAATCCGGCAAACCGCTCAGGAGAGCTCTGGTAAAATACACACCGGGATACGGCCGGAGTTATACGCCGCCGTCGCAAAAAACACGGGATCTCATCGCCACGATGAAACTTATTCCCATAAAGGATATCATTGAAGGCAACAGGATAGTCGTGTGTGAGGATTCGGTGGTCAGAGGAACACAACTGAAGAATTTCACCGTTAAAAAATTGTGGGATGGCGGGGCAAAAGAGATCCACGTCAGGGCCGCTTGTCCGCCGCTCATGTTCCCATGCCGGTTTTGCCTGTCCACGCGCAGCATGGAAGAACTGGCCGCGAGAAAAGCTATCCGGGCGATTGAAGGGCGGGACATTGATGACATATCGGAATATCTTGACCGTAAGTCCGATAAATACAAAAAGATGGTTAAGTGGATAGCCGACGATCTCAAGGTGACCACTTTGAGGTTCCAGACGCTTGAGGACACGCTCAAGGCCGTTGGCCTGCCGGAGGCGAGACTTTGTCAGTATTGTTGGACGGGGCGGAGCGCGAAATGCAAAGAACGAGAAAATTCTAAATGCTAAATCCGAAATACTAAACAAATAATAATAATGCAAATCCCAAAAACCAAACCATTTTCATATAGCCGTTGCTTTAAATTCTCGGTTTGGAATTTAAATATTGAAAAATTAGGATTTGTTTAGGATTTAGAAATTCGGATTTAGTATTTTTGTGACAAGGGGGGTGATTTGAAAAGATTTGGCGCGGTTGTGATGTGTGGTCTGTTGTTTTCATCTCTGGCACCCCGGAACACAGCCGCAGCTATAGATGCGGCGGAACCTTTCTATAAAACCGGGTACACGTGCTTTGATGGTAACGGTAAAGCGCGATGGACGGCTACGATGGAGATAATAAATCCTTCCGGCAGCAAGAAAGAGCATGTTCTTATTGAAAAGGGGGAGGGGCGATATTACGGTTTCAAGGACGATGTGTCCTGGGTAGCGACATTGGAATGCGAAAAGAAAGAAGGAACACTTCGTCCCCTTAGTATGGAAAGAGACGTCTTTGACTCTGGAGGTCAGAAGATCCGCAGGGATACACAAAAATACGATTTTAAGAAAAATGA
>JBDRNI010000134.1:0-7410 GCA_043811335.1 Candidatus Omnitrophota bacterium
GGCAACTTGCCTCACGGCGTTCCATTCAACGGCCGGATTTGGTACCACCAGGTTTTCTCTCAACAAGGGATCATGAATGAACGGCGCGATCATTTTTGCAACGGTAATGGAATTCTCGTCAATATCAAGGCCCACCACCCTGTCGGCGCCTTCAAGCGCCGCCCTGAAACATACAGCGCCGCCGCCGCATCCGGGAATAAGAATATTTTTGCCTTTCAAATCCCGCGGCAGGCAACCAAAGAGTTCAGTCATGGTAGCTTCCGACCAAAGCGTAACAACGTCAATGGGATCATCTTTCCTGCTCCTGAGCCTTTCAAATTCGCGCCAAGACATGCCGCGCGCAGCGAAATGCTGGAGGTCCATGTTCTCAAGCCAGTCCGGTGCATCAGGTCCATTTTTTACTAACGGCAGACGTATTGTAATGTCAGTTCCCTCAACCGGATCTGACATTATCTTGATCTCTCCGCCGTGATCCCTGACTATTGTTTTGGCTAGCCCGGGAAGCGCCAAACTTTTTTCATGCTCAGAAGAAGCGTTTATCTCGCAGTGTATCCGTATCACGGCGCTGCCGCCGTCTCTAAAGGCATTTATACCTACTTTCCCGCGTTTTCCTTTTCGTACATACATGTTATCCGTATATTCCACGAGGTAATTGATGGCAACCGACAAAAGATACGGAGAGGCCTTGACCGCAAGGCCTTTTTCGGAAATTAAAACAGGAGTGCCGGATGTCAGCGTCCACACGTTATCTTTCGCCAGCAATTCTTTCAGCATGCCCTTCAATTTAACCGTTTTCCGGACATAATTCTCGTCCTGTATAAAACCGTTACAGGCGATAACAGCCATCCTAAAAGACTCAAAAGTATCTTCGGAAAAAGTTCTTGTGTTTTTTTTCGGGTGGGAATCGATTTCAGAAAAAAACATGTCAAGAGAGGCCTTATACACCGTAATGAAAGCATTCAATTTCTCCAGTAAAGTGCTTACTTCCAATAATGTCTCACGACTTTTTAAATTCTTTTGCAAAAACTGCTCCCGCACATCCTGAAGGCCGTCTAATATCCAGAGGTCGTTTCCTAATTTTTCAGCGGCAGTATATATTTCGGAAAATCTCGCGTCTTTTGCAAGCGAATACCCGTAGTGGCCTCGTTTCGCATTTGTTATGCTGTCAAAAACGAAATGGACCGGCCCGATCATGTCCAGATTATCAAAAGCGTCTCCGCTCAAGTATCCGGCTATCATGTACGCACGTCTAAAAAATCCCCGTCTTGACGACTTATCGCTGATGGGATCCTGCCGCGTACCATCCGCCGCGAAATGCTGGAGGTCCATGTTCTCAAGGTCATGCGCAAAGTCGGATGAAGCATCTTCCTCAACGTTTCTTTTCTCCACATAGACCGTGCCGCCCTTTAACGGGATAACAATATCAGCGGCGGCGCCTTTATCCAGACGATACACGTATTCTTGACGAGGGCTGTTGCCTTCCGTTACTCTCGGCAGGCGAAAAGCGGTTATCCGGCCGGAGGCGTCATGCACTTCTTCTATTCCGTCAATACTGAATTTTTCTTTTAGGTCACTCCCGGCGGATCCCGCGCTCTGCATGCGTCCATTTATAAGTGGTATCAGCGTATGCCTTGAAATCTGCATCTGGATCGCCTGAGCGATAAGTGCGGAAAGCTCTATCTCTATCCATCTCTCATGAAGAGGCGTCTTCTTAATATTTTCGCCTTCGTCCCGAGAAAATGCTTCTTTCTCGTCTTCAATAACGATATATTCATCTTCGTTTATGTGAAAACCCGGCAGTGGACTTGAGGCGGGGAGCCTTATCTCAACACGCGTGCCTTCCGCTAAAGCGCACCACACCACGCTCCCGCCCATTTCCCGGACCCCATTAGCTATGGTCACGCAACCTATGACGCCCTCTCCTATCTGTTTATTTTCATCTCTGTCTCTTATGAGAAGATTTCCCAGTTCATTAAATTCAACTGTCTTTCCGTTATCAGTTATACGAAAAACAACGTCTAAACCGTCCCAAAAAACCTCAAAAAATATTTTTCCCTTTTCTATTTCCTTTTCTCTGTCAATGATCGCGTCAAACGAGTTGCCCAGCAATTCCTGTAACACGTATCTGAAGGACACCTTATGGGAGAACGGGTCCGCCGGCTCGTGAACCCGCGCAATAGACGTTGCCTGTATAAACGTTTCATCAAACTCGTCTTTTCTCCGGGTCTTCGGAACATCAAGAGGGAAAGATATCGGCTCTCTGAACCCGTTGACTATCCTGCAAGACGGGTCTACGGCAAGAGGCGGCGCAAGGGTTTCTTTGGTGGCCTGCCTCCATTCCTGGCTCGGAGGGGCGATAGGCACTATATCCCCTTTCCGGGCCTGGAAAGATGCCGGGTCCGGAACGACAAGGGCATATGTAAGAGCAACAGCCATTATCCGCCTGAAAAGGCCATTATTTTTAGTGTGGCGATTCATGGGGGGTATTGTACCAAACAACGCGTGTTAACTCAATCAAAATCTGACTGTCTGGGGGACATGTCATTTGGGGACACCCCTGAGCACGAAAATCCAGCGAAAATTCACATATTTGACTTGGAATCAAAAAAAAGTTGCTTTTTCGCTAAAATGCCCTATACTGCCCCTCCATGGATACCCAAGAACTGTTTAAAAAATGCGCCGAGAAGGATCCTGCCGCATGGAACGAGTTTATACGGCGGTATCAGGGGCTCGTGACCCGGGCAGTCAAATACAAACTGCGCGAGATGGATACACGCGTCTACAAAAACGACACCAAGGATATCGTGCAGGAGATATTTCTCCTGATCTGGGAAAACGGCGAGCTTCAGCGCCTCAAAGACTCTGTCTGCCTCAGAAGCTGGCTGGCCATACTTTCGGTCAATTTCACCTTAAACTACTACAATAGAAGCATGTTCCGGTTGCATAGAAGCATGGTTTCCCTGGATGAACCCCTCTTTCGGGAACAGGCCCAAACAACTTTGGGGGATTTTATCCCCTCGCCCACCGTCAACACGGAGCGGATGCTAAGGGCGAATGAACTGGATGCCGCATTAGAAAAAGAGATCTCCACATTCAGGCCTCACCACCAACTGATGCTGAAACTTGACATCTATGACGGACAAAAACAGCGGGACATCGCGGCGATAATGAATGTCCCCGTGGGAACAGTCTCGGGATTTCTCGGCCGGGCAAAAAAACGCCTTAAAACACGCCTTCAAAAAGAGTTATATCCACCGGACAAAAACCGGAAATGGGGCCAAAAAAGAAAAAACAAAAAAAAATGAAAGAAAAAGGCGTCGAGAATTGTCTATATATATAGGGGGGTAGAAAAATTTCATGAACAGAATATGTCCCGATGAAAAAATATTGAGTGCGTATCTGGAGGCCCTACTGTCGCCGGAAGAAAGAAAAGCCGTTGAAAAACATCTTGCCGGATGTTCCAAATGCCGGAAGCTTCTTATAGCGGCGCACAATATCCTGAAAGAACCCGGTTTAACGAAAACGGCCGTCAAGACGCGCCGATGGTTTATCAAAAACATGTGGCTCCTTGGCTCGGCTGCGGCCCTTATTTTTTCTTTTCTCGTTCCGCGGCATTTCCTGCAGTTTCTCGCGGCGTTCCTTATCATGGGCGCGAAATGGATCACGGATTCGCGGACCACAAAAACTCTTATCATGATCCACGAAGCATGGAAACGCGGCAACAAGAACAATGCCGACAATGTTCTGACACGTTTTAATCCTGATAAATAAACATGGTCACGTAACAACAAAAAGGAGGAACACAATGGGAAACAAACCGGTTATCAAAGTTGAACGTATCCATCGTCTGGAGGGCGAAAGCTCAACAAAAGCGTTTTGCGATCTGCTTATTCTGGATACTTTCGTCGTCAAGGGCCTGCGGGTCGTCCAGGGAAAAGACGGGCTTTTTGTAAGCATGCCGCGGGAACAGGGGCGCGACAACAAATGGTACGACACTTTTTTTCCTCTTTCACGGGAAATGCGCAAGGGGTTAGAAGAGCTCGTGCTTGAAAGTTATAACGAAAAAGAAAAATGATAGGCAAAATGGCAGGTCTCTCGCGCCGGCATATCGGGAAACACGGCGAGGACATAGCCGCGAGGTTTCTTACCTCGCGCGGGTTTTCAATTCTTCACAGGAACTTTGCCACGCCGTTCGGTGAGATTGACCTCGTGGCGAAACAGGCCGCGTACATTGTTTTTGTTGAGGTCAAAACGCGTATATCCGAAAGATTCGGCACACCGCTTTCGGCGATAACAGACGCAAAAAAGAAACATATCCTGAGAAACTGCCGGTATTACCTCGCGCGATACAATCTATGCGAAACCCCGTGCCGTATAGACGTTGTCGGCATCAATATTGACACCGAAGGCCGGCCACGGGTGCTTAAACACGTAAAAAACGCGATAACAACAGAAGGATATTAAAAGGAGGATTTATGTTATCTAAAGTGAACTCCGGATGCGTCGTGGGGATGGATGCCCGGCCCATTGATGTTGAGGTGGACGTCTCAAACGGCCTTCCCGGTTTTTCCGTGGTCGGGCTTCCCGACACTTCCATAAGAGAAAGCCGGGATCGCATCCGCGCCGCTATCAAAAATTCGGGATTCACTTTTCCTTCAGGCAAAATAACGGTGAATCTCTCGCCCGCGGACACAAAAAAGGAAGGCGCCGGGTTTGACCTGCCGATCGCTATCGGCATTCTTGCCGCCACGAAGATCATCACACAGGAAAAACTTGAGGGCCTGTTCCTGTGCGGCGAGCTTTCACTGAACGGCAGGCTTAAATCTTTCCGCGGAGCCCTGCCCATGGCAATGTCGCTGAAAGAAAAATACGAAACATTCATTCTGCCGAAAAACAATGCCCGTGAAGCGGCCAACGTGAAAGAGATCACCGTTTACGGTGCGACGTCCTTAAAAACCACCGTAGACCACATCAACGGAATAACCCTGCTTGAAACCGTACAAATAGAAGAAAAAAGCGTCTCCGAAACCGTCCGCCGCAAACGTGACACTGCGGATTTTAAAGACGTTAAAGGTCAGGAATTTGTCAAACGCGGGCTTGAAGTCGCCGCCGCTGGCGGGCACAACGTGCTGCTTCTGGGCCCGCCCGGCGCCGGGAAAAGCATGCTTGCCAAGAGGTTTTCAACACTGTTGCCGGATCTTTCCACGGAAGAATCACTTGAAGTGACCAATATTTACAGCATAGCCGGCCAGCTGAAATCCGACGGCCTGATACACGAACGTCCCGTTCGCAATCCTCATCACACGATATCCTATGCGGCAATGGCCGGGGGCGGCTCTTGGCCTCTCCCTGGCGAAATAAGCCTCGCCCATAACGGCGTGCTTTTTCTTGACGAGTTTCCCGAATTCCGCCGCGATGTGCTGGAAACGCTGCGCCAACCGATCGAATCGGGCGAGATCGTCATCGCGCGCACTCAGCATTCGGTCAAATATCCCTCCCGCTTTATCCTCATCGCCGCAATGAACCCGTGTCCGTGCGGATATTTTACCGATCCGCATAAAAGCTGTCAGTGCACTTCGTACCAGATCCAGCGGTATCTTTCCAAGATATCGGGCCCGCTTTTGGATAGAATTGATATCCACCTTGAAGTTCCACGGCTTAATTATGCACAACTGAAAGGCCGCAGATCGGGGGAAGAGTCCGGCATCATAAGAAAACGTGTCATTGAGGCCCGCAACATCCAAAAAGAAAGGTTCAAAACAAAACACTCTCCCCTCGCCCAAAACTCGCGCATGACGGCCAAAGAAACAGAAGCCTTCTGCCTTTTATCAAACGAAGCAGAAGAACTCCTAAAAACAGCAATACTGGAACTCGGCATCAGCGCAAGGGCCTATGACAAGATCCTAAAGATATCACGAACAATAGCCGACATGGAAAGATCAGAAACGATCGAGTCGTATCACCTGTCGGAAGCGGTCGGCTACCGCTGCCTAGACCGCAATCTCTGGACATAACATAACGTGTCGCATTTTCAATCTGGCAAAATTCAACCAGGTTGCACCTTTAACCTGGTTGGAAAATGGGAAAATGAAAGGAACAATAATATGGCTTTAACGGCAACTCACGGCAAAAGAAGCCGCCACAATGTAAAAAGCGCAACATACCATATCACAACTAGATGTAACAATAAGTTACATCTCATAAAAAATCCATTGGATTTTAGACGTTATATTTATATCCTAAAAAAAAGCAAAGAAAAATATGGTTTTTTACTACACAATTACTCTATGGTAAATAGTCATACTCATCTTATTTTAAGGCTTGAAAACATCATAAACCTTTCACAAATAATGCATTCAATTAACAGATGGTATGCTGCTTGGTATAATACAAAGTACGGCAGAACGGGTCATTTCTGGGAAGAAAGATTTTATGCGGAACTCATACAGGACGATCTTCAACTCCTGACGGCCATGATATATGCAGACTTAAACCCCGTTAAAGCCGGTTTGTGTAAACATCCGGCTGACTGGAAATTTTCTGGCGCTTGTCACTATATCAACGGAAATCCAAACACTTTGATAAATATCCCGGATGCTTACCTCAACTTAGGGGAAAATAAGACCTTGAGAAGCAAAACTTACACACGAATAATGAAATCCTGCTATAAACGGCTGGTTGGGTCGAATTGCCCCAAGTAAAACATGTTGCAATACAACAATTCCAACCTGGCAAAAATCAACCAGGTTGGGGCTGTAACCAGGTTGGGGCTGTAACCAGGTTGCAATTTGGCGCTGGACCTGAGGCGTTCAGCCAAAACTAGTAGACAGATTAACTTTTTCATACAGCTTCCTTATTCATCCCAATATTTAATTTCTTCTATCTTAGATAGAACATACTATTCTTATACCCTCACGACCTGAGCCATATTTAAACTCAGGCACAGCTAAAAAATCATAAGTCGTTTTATGGGAAACAATGGAATTTAATTGCTTTGCTACATTTAGAAATGTTTGCGGACATTTTTTAGACAACAGAATTTTTTTAATAATCTTTCTAACCGAACCTTGTTTGGTATTTGGAAGAGGGGTTTGCTTTCTTTTCCACCAATCTTCATATTTATTTCCAACAGTGGATATAAATAAAGGACGCATCCCCACGCTTACCATTGCTTTTTGCAACGCAGTTACAGTCCAAAAAGTTAAATGAGGCGAATCATCAGGCTTTCTTTTCCCATAATAACCTATATCTACGTTAGGAACTTCACAAAGAAAAATACCATCATCCGCAAGCATACATTTTACTTTTTTAAGCACCTCCATTGAGTCTGACATTGAAAAATGCTCTAAGACGTGAGACATAATAATGGCAGAATATTTTAGCGGAGGCAATACAACCTGCGGATTAAAC
>JBDRNI010000135.1:0-6424 GCA_043811335.1 Candidatus Omnitrophota bacterium
CGCATTGTTATTCACGCCAAGGACTATCATGTTGTCAATTTCATCTTTAGCCGGGACGGTAAGTATTACTTTCTCTGCGCCTGCTTTAAGATGAAGCGCTATTTTTTCTTTTTCACGGAAGACGCCTGTTGACTCAATGACAATTTTTGCGCTTTCTTTTTTCCACGGAAGTTCGGCAGGGTTTTTTATACTTAATATTTCTATTTCCTTTCCGTTTACAACAATTGATTTTTCCTTTGCTTCCACTGTACCTTTGAATTTTCTGTGGACGGTATCGTATTTTAATAAATGAGCCAGCGTCTTAGCATCTGTAAGGTCATTTATTCCTACGACGTCAAACCCTCCTCTTTCAAGCATTATACGGAAAACCATTCTTCCTATTCTTCCGAAACCGTTAATTCCTACCTTAATCGCCATTTGTGTCCCCCCTGAGTTACTTTAGTTACTTTTAGCAAATTACAGATTTTTGAAGTGGCTATTATATACTTGAACGGATAATCATTCAATAGTTTTCTGGTTCTCAGAGCGTGGGCTCGTACCTACTGTTTAGGGCAGGTTTAGAACCTGCCCCTACTCTAGTACGACACCGGATTTGAGCGGATATCCTCGGAGAAACGCTCGGGCGGTCATTGGCCGTTTTCCCTCGGGTTGAAGGCGGACCACGCAAACAGCGCCTTCGGAGGCCTTTACGACAAACTTTTCCGTGTCAATAACCGTTCCCGGCCGGCGCGCATCTTCGGGAACAACGGCCGTTCGGGCCTCAAGTATTTTCAATGTCCTGCCGTCAAGCATGGTGAAGGCGCCGGGCCATGGCTGCATTGCCCGTATTTTTTTCACAACCGCATCGCAGGAAGATGCCCAGTCAATCTTTCCTTCTTTTTTTTCCAATTTCGGGGCATAGGTCGCCTTGTTCTCATCCTGTTTTACAAATTTTTCATCCCCGGACTCTATCAAAGACAACGTTTTTACCACAAGAGCCGCGCCGTGCGCCGAAAGAACATCAGACAACCACGCCGCATCCTCGTTCTCGCGAATCGTTACCTTCTCCTGCGTTATTATATCTCCGGCATCCATACGTTCGTCCATGCGTATCACGGTATTGCCGGCTTCCGGCTCTCCGTCAAGAAGCGCTCGGTTTATCGGAGCCGCCCCCCTGTATCGCGGCAGAAGCGAAGGATGCAGATTTATGCAATACTTGCGGGGTATGGTCAAAACTTCTTTCGGCAGGATCCGGCCATAATCAATGATCACGAAAATATCCGCGTTTAGCGTTTTCAGACGGGCGATAAATTCAGCGTCGGATACCTTCTCCGGCTGGAAAACCTGAATATCCGGGGCTGCCTGCTCCACCAGCGCTTTAACAGGCGTCGGACGGACATTCTGCCCTCTACCCCTTTTCTTGTCCGGCGTGGTAACGACCGCCGCAATATCATGACGGCTCTTGAGTATTTTTTTCAACGCCGGAAGACCAAACTTCCCCGTTCCAAAAAAGATTATCTTCATATTGTTCCAATCTCCGTGATATTAGGTCCGCTTTCTGGATTCCCGCTTCCGCGGGAATGACAAAGTATAGGTCCGCTTTCTGGATTCCCGCTTCCGCGGGAATGACAAGATAGCGGGAATGATAAGGTAGCGAGAATGACAAAGTATACGCTTTTATAATGACATCGGATCCACATCAACCGCGATAAGAACACCCGGACCCTTACGAAAACCCCGGAGGTTTTTTCGCAGCATGCCGACAATACTGCTGCGTGAGGAACCCTTCACGAGAATGTTCCATCGGTAATATCCCCTGAGTTTTGTCATTGGCGCGGGAGCGGGGCCCATCATGGCTACTTCCGGCATCTTTTTCTTAAACAAAGCCGCCATCTTTTCCGCGCTTTTCGCGGCATTTTCTTCTTTCCTTGCTCTCAAAGTGATCTTTACAAGATGACAAAACGGCGGAAAAAGAAGTTCACGGCGCGATTCTATCTCCTGTCTGTAAAAACCGTCATAATCATGTTTCGCGGCCAGGTTCACCGCATAATGCCCCGGCGTATACGTCTGAACAATAACTTCGCCGCCGAGATCACTTCTGCCGGCGCGGCCGGCCACCTGAGTGATAAGATTAAATGTCCGCTCTGCCGACCGGAAATCCGGCAGATTGAGGTTGGCATCGGCGGATACAACGCCGACCTGCGTGACTTTGGGAAAATCCAGTCCCTTGGCGATCATCTGTGTTCCGACTATTATGTCCGTCTTGTGGTCTTTGAAATCACGCAACACCCTGTCATGAGCGCCTCTTTTGGACATTGTATCCGAATCCATGCGCACTATTCTGGCATTAGGCAGTATTTTTCTCAGATCCGTCTCAACTTTTTGCGTTCCGGTTCCCTTGTACATGAGAGAACCTTCCTTGCACGCCGGACATACGGGCGGCGGATCCATTCTCATGTTACAGTAATGACAAATGAGTCCTTTTTTTTCACGATGAAACACCATCGGTGAATCGCACTTTCGGCATTTCAAGAGATAACCGCACTTCCCGCAAGTAACAAACGTGGAAAACCCCCGGCGGTTCAAAAAAACAAGCGCCTGCTGCTTTTTTGCTATATCCTTTTTTAATGCTTCCGCGAGAATACGCGAAATAACCTTTCTGCCCGTTTTCGTGTCAAATTCCATCCTCATGTCAACGAGTTTCACGCGCGGCAGAAGGCGTTCATGTATCCGCTGCTTCAATTCAACGAGCCGGTACTCCCCGCTTATCGCTTTGTGGTATGACTCAAGGGACGGAGTGGCGCTGCCGAGCACGACCGGCACCCCGGACATTCGAGCCCGCTCAATCGCGACATCACGCGCATGATATCTGGGGGCGTCGTCCTGCTTGTAACTCGGCTCATGTTCCTCGTCAACAATAAATATCCCCGGATCCTTAAAAGGGCTGAAGACGGCCGACCGCGGACCTACGACTATTTTCGCATCACCACATCTGATCCGTTCCCATTCAGAAAACTTCGCGCTCGCGAGCATCCCCGAATGAAAAACAGCAACGTTATCGCCAAACCTTGACCTGAACCTTTCAACCGTCTGCGGCGTGAGGGATATTTCGGGAACCAGAACAACGGCTGTCCTGTTTTTCTTTAGAACCGCATCAACGGCCTGCAGATATATCTCCGTTTTACCGCTTCCTGTTATGCCGTGAAGAAGGAATACCTCATGTTTCTCTTTATCAATACATTCCATTAAATGTTTCAGGACTTCTTGCTGCTCTTTGTTCGGGGCGTGCGGTTTTGTCGAAATAACCTCTTCCGGGATCTCTTTTACCCTGGATATCATTGAGGTTTTTCCGCGTTTCAGCGCGCCGGGGATCATCGCTTCAAGCGCCTGACCCCATGAACAAAAATAATTGTCCGCGATCCATTTCGCTAACTTTATCATTTCCCCGGTAAAGAGAGGCGCTTCGTCTATAACGTCTATGATCTCTCTGGGTTCTTTTACCGCAGGAGTTTTTTCGGTTTTCACGATATAACCCACACGCTTGACGTCGCGAAAAGGCATATACACGCGTTTTCCGATCTCCGGCGGGTATTGCTCTCTTCCTGTCACTTTATACTGAAAAGTGCGGTCTATCGGAAGGTTTGTCGCGATCTCAACGTAAGTCATAATAAATTTCGTAGGGGCGAAACATATTTCGCCCCTACGGAGTCTTTCTCGTCATTCCCTCGATGGGATGGTCAGGCCGAGTTCTTTTGCTATTTTCTTCATATCCTCCCACACGTCCTTTTTCCCCCCAGAGTTCCTCAACAAATACGCAGGGTGATATGTCGGCATGAGTTTCACGCCCTGATAGTCATAAAACTTGCCCCTTAGCTGGCTTATCGGCGTTTCCGTATTGAGAAGTGTCTGGGCGGCAAACTTGCCGAGCGCGCAGATGACTTTCGGTTTTATGAACTTGATCTGGTCTATGAGATACGGCGAACACACGGCTATCTCTTTCGGCATGGGATTCCTGTTGCCGGGAGGACGGCATTTCAATATGTTGCCGATAAAGACATCCTCTCTCGTCAGGCCGATAGACTCAATTATTTTCGTCAGGAGCACTCCGGCGTGGCCGACAAAAGGCCTTCCTTGCTTGTCCTCCTCGGCGCCCGGGGCTTCTCCCACAAACATCAACGCCGCGCGCGGCGACCCTTCGCCGAAAACCACGTTTGTCCGTGTTTCGGCGAGACCGCAGCCCCGACACGATGAAACCTTATCCTTTAATCCTTTCAAAGTATTTTCCGACATGTTTTTTTGAACCGTTATTTTTTTTGCACGCGGGAACACGTCTACTTCATCTATCCCGGCCAGAGTTTCCGAATCAATCGTTCTCCTTACCCACTTTTTAATATCATCTGTTCCCTTAATGGTCATGTGTTATTTTAGCCCCTCCAGAACAATATCCACGATATCATCCGCCGCGCGCGGCTTTCTTATATGTTCTATATTTCTGGCAAAAACACGGCGGCTTCCCGGAGATAAGAGTATCTTATCCGCAACCACGGGTATATCGCTTATTTTTCCCGCCTTGACGGCGGCGCCGTTTCGCAGAAGAAAATCTTCATTCCAGGTCTCCTGCCCCGGCATGGAAGCGAACATCACCATGGGCAGATCGGTGTTCAGGGCCTCAGTGACGCTTATCCCTCCGGCTTTTGTTATCATCAGATCTGATGCCGACATAAGTTCCGCCACTTTATCGGTAAAACCGAATAACACCACCTTGTATTTCAACTTCTTCTCCAGAAGCCGTATATTCTCATATACCTTTTCATTGTGGCCGCACACCGTGATCACCTGTATTTCCGCGCGGCACTTGTTCAGTGAAAGCAAAATTTTACCGATAGGTCCCACTCCGAATCCTCCGCTGATAAGAAAAATGGTCTTTTTCCCTTCCTCAAGGCCGTATTTTTCGCGCAGACCGGCGATATCATATTTACGCCGGAACTCCTCGCCAACCGGAAGTCCCGTGACATCGATCTTATCTTCAGGAACATCGCGCTTTATCATCTCCTGTTTTACCGAGGTCGAACCCACAAAAAACCTGTCAATATACCGCGATAACCAGAAACTGTGAGGACCGTAATCGGTAACAAGAGTGAACAGTTTTGAGCGGAAGTTTTTATGCTTCTTAAGAATGCCGGCCACGCTCGGCAGCATGAAATGCGTCGCGACAATCGCATCAGGATTTTTTTCAACCAGCGTCGGGACAAGCTTCGGAAGGCCCATTGAATCTATCCTGCCGCGCACGGAACGCGTAAGAGTGTCCACGAACGGGATATTTGAAAAATAATACAGCGCCCCCCACAACAACTTTCCCCGTGACATCAGAAAAACATATAACTTCAAATATAAAAATTTGTATATACTGCTGGCGAAATCAAGCACATTAATTATCTCAACGTCAATATCCGCATCAGTTTTGTCCTTGAATGCCTTGAAAACTGCCATGGCCGCTTTCTTGTGCCCCATACCTCCGGTTGAATACAGTACAATGATCTTTTTTTTCTTATTCACGCTTCCCCTTTCTCCAGGATCAATTCAACCGCCTCCATCAAGTCCCGGCAGATATAATCCGGTTTGCATTCCCATCGTGCGACATCTTCACGCTCGGATTTTCCCGAAAGGATAAGTATACCCTTCAGCCCGGCTTTTTTTCCGGCTTGCATGTCACGCTCAGTGTCACCTACATAGAACTTTCCCTCAAAAGTGGATATGCCGAGTTCTTTCCGCGCCAGAAGAAAAAGTCCCTCTTTCGGTTTACGGCATGAGCAGTTCTCTTCTTTTCTGTGCGTGCAATAATAAACACCCCTGATCTTGCCGCCCGCCTCCTCTAAGACGCGCTTCATCCGCTCCGTCAGATCTTTCAGGTCCTCCCCGGTAAAATACCCTTTACCGACGCCCTGTTGGTTGGATATGATAACAATTTCATAACCGGCATCGAAAAGTTTTTTTATGGCTTCCGCAACAAGCGGCAAAAAATGAAAATCTTTCCACGCGGCCACGTACCCATGTTCTGTCCATCCGCCGGGATCGGTATTTATCACCCCGTCCCTGTCAAGAAACACATATTTATCGTCCATCTGAAAGCCCCCCTCGGAATCTTACGTCAAATAACCAATAACCAAGAAACAAGATACAAACAATATTCAAATTACAATAACCAAATGACAGATCTTTTTTCGGATTGTTTGGTTTTTGAACTTTGGTTATTGGTCATTGTTTGGTTATTGTTTCTTGTATCTTGGTTATTATTCATATCTACCCCCGCAGCTTTCCCTTTTGGATCATTTCCCTGTATTTCAGGTAACTCACGATCTGATACAACCCGCTGAAAACTGCAACAGTCAGGCCGTATATGCCGTCTTTATACGCTTTCTTCCGCAAAAGACGGCGATAAAAACAG
>JBDRNI010000136.1:0-3143 GCA_043811335.1 Candidatus Omnitrophota bacterium
ACACAAAAACCGGGGGCATCGAAATCTATCAGTCGGCGAAAAAGAAACGGGTGGTGGACCGCATTGACGAAGCTCTGGGGGAACTCGACTATGAAGGGAGCCTGTCGCAGCGGGACCGGGATGGCAAGCATTACACTTGGAGATTGAAGAAAGAGTCGGCTGATCGTTTCAAGGAGAAGTTCTGTTTGCAAGACCGGGGTAATCCGTCGCTCGACTTGATCCATTTACCCGTTGACCGGCGGCGTCATTTGCTTAATGCTATGATGGATGGGGATGGAACCTGGAACCGGGACAATGATTACGGCGTTTTCTACAAGCCCCAGATCATCGACTTCTTTCAGATACTTGCCATGACCCTCGGCTACAAGTGTAAAATCAATAACCATCGGAAACAGATTTACATTTCAAATGCGGGGTTTGACAACCATTTTAACGTGACGGAACCGGATATCGAGGTTCACGCCGGCTACCACAATATGCTTGCGTTAGAGAGCAATCTGAAACGAGTAATACCCATTTTGAAAGATCAAGGTAAAATATTTTTTGGAGGTTTATTATGAACACGACTTACGAAACATTAACAGAATTCGGCGCGATTCACAAGAACGACAAGAGGATTATCGTGGTGGCGCTCAAGGAATCCACGACAGATGGCAAGTCTAATCGCTATCTGTCATTTCATGAGCACTACCTAAAGGAAGACGGGAAACTGGCTCCATGCGGAAGGAATAATAGGTTCCCGATTATCAGTTTCACACTGCCTTGGCGCAAAGAAATAATGGCAGAACTGAGAGATGTGGTGAACGGAATCTCGGAATATATCACAACTCCGGCGCAACCCATGGAAAAAGAAGATTGTTTTTGAGGTGAAATATGGAAAAGACAACTGAGAAAAAGCCGAAGGTCAATACGGGTAAGACCGCCACGCCACTCATCATAAAAACGCCGATATTGGAGAAGCTGACCGAACTGGCACGACAAGAAGACATGTCGAGGAACAAGTTCATCTGTCACATCATCGAGGAATTTCTTGCCGGTAGCTGGACACTCAAGGTATGAGCCGTGAAAAAACCGATACGAGTTATTCTCCGGCCTGGCCCAAACCAAGCACAAAATGCAAGCGATCGCAAATGCGCTACCGTGATGGAAAAACTTCTCAACATGTGGTATCAAAAGGATATTGCGAGAGGTGTGGTTCCGTTTTATACCTTGTTTCCGCCCATATCAAAGGCCGGCGTTTTGGGGCAATCCGCCATTTCAAAGGAAATATCCTCTGTCTGTGCCACACTTGCCACACATGGGGACACGCGCACCCCGCCGCTTTCAAAGCGTGGGTGCGGAAATATATTGGGGAATCGGCCTACGCTGATTTACTTAGACGACTTAGAGAGGACAAACAATGATATTAAGCCTACATGGTTTGGCCCCAAAATAACCAATGCAAATTTAAAGCGTGGGTCTCTCGCCACTTGGGCGAAACGCTATACGCCGAGTTACTTAAAAGGAGTCAAGAATGATATTAAAAAAGTACGGGGTAATAAGAGTGCCGGAGATGAGAAAGATAGCGTCGTGCCAGTTCTGCAAGAACAAGGGCACTCATGTAGTGATTGCCCATTTCGATACAGGGCATCTTCCGGGGCAGACAGTCTGCGGGAAACATTTAAAGCAGTTAGTAAAAGAGCTGAAAAACGTATTAAAAAAACAGGGAGTAAAATTATGAACAAAATTATTTATTCTGACAAAAACATTCACGGTGAGTGGAAGAGGGTTATTCGTCGTGCTATCCAAAAGGGCGACTTCCATGTCGGGGACCTGGTTCACACGGTTGAGGGGAGAAAGGGCCAGCCCAAAACGGATGGATACATTGTGAGCTTCGGGATCAGATTCGGGCCGACATTAAAAGACCCACTTCTTAGTTATAATAAGTATCCCTTTGCTCTTGTGAGTAAGCGTGGGTATATCAAGAATGAGTGTGCCAGGATCAGGGCGTATATGCTGAAGAACCTGCGACACGGTGCGGTTCCCAAGAAGAAAATATGAAATCCTACAAACAGCGCACGTTGGATGCACAGTTAGATTTGATTCGGCGGTATGAGGAGAATGACCCACCGGAGAGATGTCCATTTTGTGAAATATATAAACCGACTGGCGTTGGTTGTTTTATGGCAGGGCAAGATTACAATTGTTGTCATAGGTGTTGTGGTTTCAATTCATCTTTGTCGGCGATTTCAATGTACGCGACCACAGAACAGAAACGCCTCGTCCGTGCCGAATTTCACCGCAAGGTACGCAAGATATTATTGAAACGTCCGACCAAATATTTCACGCCGAACGGATGGAAATATCTGGACATACCGAGGGAGTGGTAAAATGAAAAACTTTATCAAGAAACATTGGTGGAAGGCCGCGCTTTTGGTAATCGCCGTGTACTTTGCGTTCCTGGGATGGGGTATTGTGAAAGACCTTTTCTTTCAGGCCGGCATGGCTGCGGCAAAAGGAGAATACGAAAATCAGATCGCTTATTATGATACCCGTATTGCCAAAAAAAACATGCTCCTGAATTATGTGTCCGAAAAAGCGGCGAGAGATCGGGAAACCATGAAGGCTGAACATGTCGCCGAAATTTCCAAACACAAAAGGGATGTGGCATATTTCAAGTCAGAAACCGCCGAAGCATTGAAAGCCCGTAAAGCCACCGAAAGAGAATGGGCCGCCGCCAAAACCAACGATGAAATCACGATCAACCTGCAAACTGAAGAAATCGCCGCGCTTGACTTGAGAGTGACGAACCTCATTATGGTGTGGAAAGTATCAGATGAGGAAAAAGATCGCCTTCATGGGATTATTGTGATCGATTTAGAGGCTAAATACAAAGCATGTCAGATGTGGAGTGGCAAGTTAGAAAAGAAGTTGAAACCGAAGTTCTTTGGAAGAGTGGTGCAGGTAGTGGTGATCGGTGCCGCTTTTATGTTGGGAAGGGGGAGTAAATGATAAACGAAAAAATTGAATGTAATAGTTTTGAGAAATGTTCAGCTCCAATTTGTCCATTGGATCATCCTGAAAATGCTATCTGGTATCCCAGTGAAGATACTTGTACTAAAAGGCCTATACCTAAATGGGTTAAAAAACAAAGAAGAATTGCT
>JBDRNI010000137.1:0-20947 GCA_043811335.1 Candidatus Omnitrophota bacterium
ACGAAGTGGTGAGAGGTTATGAGTTCAGGAATTTTGATTTTCTCATGCTTGAAGACCAACTGGAAAAAGTAAGCCTTAAAATTTCCGGGGACGACGTTTATAACTTTAACGCAGGGAAGATGGCCGTGAAAGATATAGCCCGGGCGCCTGTCGGCTACTTTGTAAAGTAGCAAGAGGGATCATTCATGACAGAAAATATAAAAAAAGAGGCGACGAGAGACGGGTTTGGCAAAGCCCTTCTGGCCCTTGGAGAAAAAAACAAAAACGTGATCGTTCTGTCGGCGGATCTTACGGAGTCGGTCAGGGCGCACTGGTTTAGGGAAAAATATCCCGACAGGTTCGTGAGTCACGGTGTCGCGGAACAGGACATGATGAGCACTGCGGCGGGGTTGTCGCTTTCGGGAAAGATCCCGTTCGCTTGCACGTTCGGCGTGTTTGCCAGCGGACGGGCATGGGACCAGATCAGGGTCTCCATTGCCTACATGGGGCTTAACGTGAACATAGTCGGAAGTCACGGAGGTATTTCGGTCGGAGAAGACGGTGCGACTCATCAGGCCCTGGAAGAGATCGCGCTGATGAGGATAATCCCCAACATGACGGTGGTCGTTCCGGCGGATTCCGCGGAAGCGTACGCGGCAACAGAACAGGCAGTTGATATTCCCGGCCCGGTGTATCTGCGGCTCGGCAGAGAGAAAGTTCCTTTTTTAAAGAAAGGCGCGACCTTCAGGATAGGCAAGGCGGATGTTCTCGTTAAAGGCAGCGACATTACCATTATTGCCTGCGGCCACATGGTATGCAAGGCGATCGAGGCGGCGCGGCACTTAGCGGCAAAGAACATAATGACCCGCGTTATAAATCTTCACACCCCCGCTCCGATCGACAGAGAAACTATAATACGCGCGGCCAAAGAAACCGGTGCCGTTCTTACGGTGGAAGAACATACGGTTTACGGTGGAATGGGAAGCGCCGTCGCGGAAGTTCTTGCGGAAACATATCCTGTTCCGATGAAGATGATGGGGATAAGAGGGAAATTCGGATTAAGCGGAGACCCGACCCGATTGTTTGAACACTTTCATCTGACGGAAAAAGATATCATGCGCGAGGCGAAGGCCCTTCTCGCGCGGAAGAAAAACAACCGCGGACTTTAGCCCTACGGGGCGCCACATCATGAAGCTTATTGCGCCTGCCAAAATAAACCTCTATCTCAAGGTTCTCCGAGAGAGAGACGATGGATATCATGAGATTGAGACCCTGTTTGAAAGAATCTCGCTTTTTGACTACATAAACGTGGAACCGGCCGCCCGCACGACTATTATCTGCGATGATCCGCGGGTACCTACGGGAAACGGCAGTCTTTTAGCCCGGACGATAGAATCGTTCTGCAACCTCAGAGGGGAAGAGGCGCATTTCCGGATAACACTTGAGAAAAACATACCGATAGCCGCCGGGCTTGGCGGCGGGTCATCTGACGCAGCCGCTCTTTTAAAAGGGCTTAATAATATAACGGGCGGTGGTATAGCGAGGGATGAACTTTTGGGCATGGCGCGCGCGTTAGGAGCAGATGTACCTTTTTTTTTGGATGAGAGCAGTTTTGGGTTCGGAAAAGGATGCGGAGATATCGTCACGAAAATAAACAGCGCGCTGGATATCGGGCATATTCTCGTGACCCCTCCATTCGGGGTATCAACGGCCGATGTATATAGGAAGGTGTCGGCTTTTGGCTTGACAAAAAATATGGCGGTTGATAGAATGTTCACCGCTTTTCTGAATGAAAATAATATTGAAGCTATAGCTAAAAATCTTTGTAACGATTTGCAGACAATAGTATTACGCGATTTTCCTGTTTTGGAAAAAGTGTTTTCCGCATTGAATGATTCCGGAGCGGAAGGTGCGCTTTTATCGGGAAGCGGTCCGACCGTGTTCGGCATCTTTTCTCGGGAGAAGATCGGCAGCGCGGAAAAGAAGATCCGAAGAGCTTTTCCGGCCGCGGAAGGATGGATCGTTAAGGTCGCGCAAACATATAACACAGAGGTCACTGAAAAAGACAGAGAGCACTGAATTCAGTGCTCTCAGAAAATTCAGAGCTTTCAGTGTTGCAAAGGAGGAAAGGCATGAAGATTACGGAGGTCAGGATCTTCCCTACGGAGAGCAAGGATGGCAAACTCAAGGCGTTTGCCACCATGACGTTCGATGACTGGTTTGTCGTCCGGAATGTCAAGATCATACAGGGAAACAACGGGCTTTTCGTAGCAATGCCTTCCAGAAAAGCCATGGATTCGTGCCCGAAATGCCGTTTCAAAAATGCCGTGGGAAGCAGATATTGCAACCAATGCGGCGCATCGGTCGGGCAGAACAGCGCGCCCGGGGGAGATAGCCCGAATGAATCACACGGCGCGCACATGGATATTGCGCATCCCATAACTCAGGACTGCAGGATGTATATACAGGCAGAGATACTCAGCGCTTACAACAGAGATGGCAAGCAGATCGCGGAAGAGCCCCAGCCTGCCGAGATGGCCGGCGTGACAGACGAAAAAGATATAACGCTGTGACGGGGCAGAGTGAATAGAGCAAAGGGCACAGGTAGAACAAAATTCTAAATACTAAATCCGAAATACTAAACAAATAACAATGATTTAAATCATAAATTCCAAACAGTTTTTGCTTGTTTAAGTATTCTGGTTTGGGATTTTAAGTATTGAAAAATTAGGATTTGTTTAGAATTTAGAGATTAGGATTTAGTATTTTTGCAGACGGGCAGCAAGAATTGGCGGGTAGTGTAATGGCAGCACAGCAGCTTTTGGAGCTGCGCGTCAAGGTTCGAGTCCTTGCCCGCCAGCCAAATTTTGCTTTGCAAAAGTTGGCTGATCCCGAGCAAGGCCGGCGAAGCCGGCCGCGTCGAGGGGCCAGCCAGTTTACTGAGCTAAGTAGGGACAAGAACCATGCGGAACATCACGGCAGTCATACTTGCGGCGGGGCGGGGCACCCGGATGAAATCGGAACGCGCCAAGGTGTTGCACCGCATAGGGGATCGCACGATCTTGGAGAGGGTCATTGCCGGGCTGAGAAAGAGCGGTGTAAAGGATATAGTAACGGTGGTCGGGCATAAGGCCGATGAGATTGAGCGTTTATTTTCGGGAAAGATCAGATTTGTCAGACAACCGAAACTCATCGGCAGCGGTGACGCGCTGAAACGTGCTGTCGGCCGGCTAAAAAAGGACAAAGGGCTCGTTCTGGTAGCATGCGGCGACACGCCGCTGATCACAGGTGCAACGTACAGAAGGCTCGCACAAACGCATCTCGCGACAAAGGCCTCCTGCACGCTTTTGACGTGCCAAATGGCGAACCCGGCTTCTTACGGGCGTATCGTGCGCGACGGAAACGGAAATATTCTGAAAATAACCGAGGAGAAGGACGCGTCCCGGTCGGAAAAAAAGATATCGGAAATAAACGTCGGGACATATTGTTTCGATGCGGATGATCTTAGAAGGTTTATACATCGCATAAAGGTTAACAAAAAGAAAAAGGAATTTTATTTAACGGATATCGTTGATGTCATGGCGCGTAACGGAAAAAAAATAGTCTCAAGAAGCTGCAGTGCGGACGAAGCGGTCGGGATCAACTCCAGGAGCGATCTTGCTATGGCGAATAAAATGATCAATCGGAGAAGAATAGAGCGCTTGATGGCCTCGGGGGTTACGGTGGTAGACCCGGACACGACGTGTGTGGCCGAAACGGCGATGGTAGGAAAAGATACGGCGGTTTTTCCGCATACGGTTATTGAAGATAACGTTAAAATAGGCGCTAACTGCAAGATAGGGCCGTTTGCCCGCTTGAGGCCGGGAACGAGACTGTCGCGAGACGTGGAAATAGGGAATTTCGTGGAGATCTGCCGAACGCGGATAGGAAAAGGAACAAAAGTTAAGCATCATGCTTATCTCGGCGACACGACAGTGGGCCGCAACGCCAATATCGGCGCGGGAGTTATTACCGCCAACTATGACGGCAGAAAGAAACACCGCACGTTTATAGGCGATAATGCTTCAATAGGCGTGGGGGTAAGCTTGGTGGCGCCCGTCAGGATCGGCAAAGGCGCCCGGGTCGGAGCCGGCAGTGTGGTAACAAAAAATAGAAATGTCGCCGCCGGTGAAACAGTGGCAGGTGTTCCTGCGAAACCGTTGCAACACAGACGCGGACGAAAAAGGGGGCAGTAAAATTCTAAATACTAAATCCGAAATACTAAACAAACAACAATGATTCAAATCACAAATCCCAAACTATTTCCGCATAGTGGTGTAGGGCATCCTAACGGGCGCCCTACTATCCGGTTCTGGTTTGGTGTTTAAAACATTGAAAAATTAGGATTTGTTTAGGATTTAGAGATTCGGATTTAGTATTTTTGACGGTGAGATGTTTCGGGCGGGGAAAGGGTACAAGGCGTAGAGCAAAGAGTCGTTGAACTTACTGTTCACTGATCACTACTCACTGTTCACTACAATTTGGTTATTGGTGATTTAAGTAGTGTTGGACTGAGAACACTTATTTTTGTGATGAAAGGGGCGACTAATATGAATAAGCTGACCGTTTTTACGGGTACCGCAAACCCGGCTCTGGCGCGGGGTATATGCGAAAATCTTGAGGTTCAGCTCGGGGAAATGGATGTAACGCGTTTTCGCGACGGAGAAACACGGGTTAAGATCAATCAGAACATAAGAGGAAAAGATGTTTTCATGGTGCAGCCCACGAGCGATCCGGCCAACGAAAACCTCATGGAACTTCTGATCGCGTTGGATGCCTTAAAAAGGTCTTCGGCCCGGAGAATAACAGCGGTTCTTCCGTATTTCGGTTATGCCCGTCAGGATCGCAAGGATCAGCCGCGTGTGCCGATCACTGCCAAGCTGGTTGCGAATCTTCTTGCCCTCGCAGGGGCGAACAGGGTGATCACGGTAGATCTGCATGCCGGACAGATACAGGGGTTTTTTGACATCCCCCTGGATCATCTCTATGCGGTTCGTATATTTGAGGAGTATTTCCTGGAAAAAAACCTGGAGAATATCGTGATCGTTTCGCCGGACGTCGGGGGCATAAAAATGGCCAGAGCGTACGCCAAACGATTTGGAGCGGACCTGGCTATCGTGGACAAACGGCGTATTGACGATGTTGATGCGGAAGTCATGCATATCATGGGGAACGTGGAAGGGAAGAATGTCATTCTCGTGGACGATATCGTGGCCACCGCTGGAAGCCTGGTAGAGGCGGCTGCCGCGCTGAAAAAACACGGAGCGAGAGACATTTACGCCGCTATTACGCATCCCGTGCTGTGCGGTCCCGCGATAGAGCGGATAAAAAAGTCCGAGATAAAAGAACTTGTGGTAACGGATACCATACCGATGGACAGTAAAAAACAGATCAAAAGTATCACGCAGCTATCGGTGGCTTCGCTGCTCGGTGAGGCTATAAGGCGCATACATAACGAGGAATCGATCAGCGCTCTTTTTGAATGACACGCCTCGTCTGTCATTCCCGCGCAAAAGTTTGCCCCCGCGAAAGCGGGGGCGGGAATCCAGAATGGATCCCCATTGTCATGGGGATGACAGAAAAAGTGGGAATGACAGAGAGCGAGCAAAGACAGCCCGTTAACGACCTGAAGAAAGAGGAGAGATAAATGGAAAAAGTGATACTTAACGCAGCCCAGAGGGCGAATTTAGGAAAAGGCAGTTGTAAACAGCTCAGAAGAGAAGGTAAGGTCCCCGCGGTCGTGTATAAGGGCGGGAAAATAGGTCTGAGTATCCAGGTTGAGAGTAAAGCCCTCTGGCGCGCGCTGCATACCGCCGCCGGGGAGAACGCGATCATAACCATGGATATAGAGGGCGGAGATAAAAACATTAAGAAGATCGTCATCGTTCAGGAGGTGCAGCTGAATCCTCTTGATGAGAGTTATGTGCATATTGATTTTCATGAAATTTCTATGAAAGAAAAATTGAAGGTCAAGGTGCCGGTCACGGTAAAAGGCACAGCCATTGGAGTTGAGGAAGACGAAGGGGTGCTGACGCAGATTATCTGGGAACTGGAAGTTGAGTGTTTGCCGACGGAGATACCGGAACACGTCAATGTTCACGTTGAAAAGCTGCGCATAGGTGATGCTATTCACGTCAAAGATCTGGAGCTTCCCCGGAATGTGACGGTTCTTGACGAACCCGAACAGGTGGTGGTATCGGTAAGTCCTCCTCATGCGGAGGAAGAGCCGGAAGAAGCTCCCGCCGAGGAATCGGGAGAACCCGAGGTAATTAAGAAAGGCAAGAAAGAAGAGGAAGAAGCCGGAGAAACAGAAGCGGAGACACCTCCGAAGGCTTCTTCGGGCGGAGAGAAGGAGAAAAAGTAGTATCCCGTCATGAAAATCGTAGTAGGATTGGGAAACCCGGGGCTGAGATACAGGAACACGCGGCATAACGCGGGGTTCATGGCTGTAAAAGTTCTTGCGAATGATCACCGGTTGAGGATTGGCAGGAAGGGATACGGCGGAGAGTATGCACTTGGCCGCATACAAGGGGAAGAAGCGCTGCTCTTCAGGCCATTGACATACATGAATCTTTCGGGTGGAGCCGTAGAAGCAGTTTGTTCTTCCCGCCTCGATGATCCCCGTGACCTTTTGGTAATAAGTGATGATCTTAACTTGTCCCTTGGAGACATACGGTTGCGGGAAAAGGGGTCTGCCGGAGGGCATAACGGACTGGAGTCTATAATTGAGAGGATAGGTCCGGATTTTGCCAGATTGCGCATAGGTGTCGGATCAAATACCCCGGCTGAGGGTAACATGTCGGCATACGTCTTGTCGGTTTTTCCGCGACGAGAAAGGGTCGTTTTAAAAGAGGCCCTGTGTAAGGCGGTATCATGCATCGAGATATGGCTTGCGGAAGGCATAAAAACGGCCATGAGCCGTTGTAACGGGTAAAGTGAATAACCTTGATAAAGCGTGTAATGTGTGTTAATATCTAAAAAGTAAAATTGGTGTTTAAAAATGGAAAAGCTAAAATCATATGAAGCCCTGTTCATCATCGTTCCGGAAAAACAGGACGCGATGGATGAGATGAAGAACGGCATAACCGCAGTTATTAAAGATAACTCCGGAAATGTCGTGAAAGATAACGTAGTGGGAAAGAAACCGCTTGCGTATCCTATCAAAAAGAAACAAGCAGGCATCTACTATGAAGTCGAGTTCACCGCTCCGCCGAAATCCGTAGCGCAAATGACGAAACAATTTCGTATAAATACGGATATACTGCGGGCCCTGATAAATACAGGCAAATAACAGCAGTCATCGTTGTGCCTTGTTTTGGACACAACGGGATGACTCGGGGGGAAGGGGCAATGGCAGCAAGCTTGAACAAAGTGTTTTTGATGGGGAATCTGACAAGAGATCCCGAACTGCGCTATGTCCCAAGCGGGTCGGCCGTCGCCAATTTCACGGTAGCCGTGAACCGCGCGTATAAAGACAGTAACGGGGAAAAGAAGGAAGATGTTTCTTTTATCCGTGTGGTTGTCTGGGGAAAAATGGCGGAGATCTGCGGCGAGTATCTGGCGAAGGGAAGGCCCGTTCTGGTCGAAGGGCGTCTGAAATCACGCACGTGGGAAGCTCAGGACGGACAAAAAAGAAGTTCAATGGATGTTGTAGCCGTGTCCGTGCAGTTTTTGGGCGGACGCGGGGATGCGTCCAGGCAACCGGCGACGAGCGCGGTCCAAACCGGCTCGGAAAATAACAAAGTTGCATCAATAGACGTGGATAAGGAGATGGGGACGGATGAAGTCCCCTTTTGAGGGAGGAAAGTGAAGAAAAAAACTGTAAGACAACAGGGACGGCCGGAAACGGGACGAACGGGACAGTCTGGGCGAACGGGACAGTCTGGACAGTCTGGACAGCCGGAACGGTCGAAGATGGTGTTCAAAAAGAGGCCATGCCGTTTGTGCAGAAATAAAACAAAAGCGGTGGATTACAGAGATGCTGATTTTTTGGGGAAATTTGTTTCCGACAGGGGCAGGATTATTGCCTCTCGAATTACCGGAAATTGCGCCAAGCACCAGCGCATGGTCGCTAATGCTATAAAAAGAGCGCGTATAGCCGCTCTTTTGCCGTTTGTAAAGATCAAAGAAGGTCTGCCGCGTAAACGCCCGCGGACGAGGAAATGAACATGAAAGTAATTCTGAAACAAAAAGTAGAAGGTTTGGGCAACGCCGGGGATGAAGCGGAAGTAAAAGACGGTTATGCCAGGAATTATCTGATACCGCGG
Organism: Candidatus Omnitrophota bacterium; assembly: GCA_043811335.1. Classification (GTDB taxonomy): domain Bacteria; phylum Omnitrophota; class Gorgyraeia; order Tantalellales; family Tantalellaceae; genus CAZGOZ01. Next base: position 8,286 of record JBDRNI010000137.1, read on the forward strand.
GCATTAGCTGTGCAAGCCACGAAGTCGGCTCTTCGCATACTTGAGGCAGAAAAACACAGCGCCGAACGTAGAGAAAAGCGCCTGAAAGAGGGAAGCGAACAGCTTCTTGAGAAAATAGCAGAGGCCTCCTGCACCATTTCCGTTGAAGTCGGAGAGGGCGACAAACTTTTCGGGACCGTCACGTCCGAGATGATAGCCGAGGGACTACGGATCGAAGGAATAGAGATAGACAAGAAAAAGATCATTCTGCAAGAGACGATAAAGACGCTTGGTGTCTATAACGTTGAGGTCCGCTTACATCCTGAAGTTAAGGCCCAGCTAAGAGTATGGGTCGTTAAAAAGTAGCGGTTTTCTCCTGAAGCCGTGGCGAAATGATGCCGAAGACTTTACTCGAAAAAGTACCCCCGCAAAATATCGAAGCCGAAAATGCAGTTTTAGGCTCGATGATGCTTGACAGGGAAGCGATCTCCAAATCCATAGAAGGACTGGACGCGCTCGCGTTTTATTCCGAACCCAATAAGCAAGTTTTCCAGGCCATTGTAAAACTTTATGACAATAACGAAGCCGTTGATCTGGTTACTCTCATTGAAGAACTGAGACGGAAAAACATACTGGACAAGATCGGCGGGGCCGCCTATGTCACGGGACTTGCCAATAGTATCCCGACTTCGGCGAATGTGGAACATTACGCCAAGATCGTCCGGGAAAAACATCTCTTGCGCCGCCTGATCAGCACCGCTACACAGATCGTGGCAGAAGGGTTTGAGCCATCCAGCGAGGTGGAAGAACTGTTGGACAGGTCCGAAAAACTGATATTTGATATAACTTCCAACCAGAGAAGGGAAATGCGGATTTTCGAGATGAAGGATATCGTCAAGGAAAGCATTGAGACGATAGATCGCCTTTACCAGCGGAAAGAAAATATCACCGGTATTCCCTCGGGTTTTCATGATCTGGATGCCAAGACCGCCGGTCTTCAAAAATCAGACCTTATAGTGCTTGCCGGGCGGCCTTCAATGGGAAAAAGCGCTTTGGCGATCTCCATGCTTGAGAATGCGGGTGTCGTGCAGAAAAAACCATGCGCGTATTTCAGCCTTGAAATGTCAAAAGACCAGCTTGCGCAGAGAATGCTTTGTTCCATAGCAGGCGTCAACGCGCACAGGGTGAGAACGGGATTTTTCTCACAAACGGACTGGCCGAAACTTGTGACGGCGGCCGGAAAGCTTTCGGAATCGCCTATATTCATAGACGATACGCCGGGCATATCGGCGCTTGAGCTGCGGGCCAAGGCCAGGAGATTAAAGGCCAGGCATGATATACAGCTTTTGATAATCGATTATCTGCAGTTGATGAGGGGCTCGGCCAGGGCTGAGAACAGGCAGCAGGAGATATCTGAGATATCCCGGTCCATGAAAGCCCTGGCGAGGGAACTGGATATTCCCATTATCGCCGTAAGCCAGCTTTCCCGTGCCGTGGAGCAGAGGGCCGATCACCGTCCGATGCTTTCGGATCTCAGAGAATCCGGAGCTATTGAACAGGACGCGGATGTGGTCATGCTGCTTCTCCGTGAAGAATACTATAGCCCCACCGAAGAGAACAAGGGAATAGCGGAGGTAATCCTGGCTAAGCAGAGGCATGGACCCGTTGGAACGCTTAAACTCACCTTTTTGCCGGAATTTACAAGATTTAGTAATCTGTCCACGACAGAAGAGGAGGAAGGGTTTTGATGAAAAAAGTGTTTTTATCCAGTTTTGTCTTGGTGATGTTTTTCTTGTTTTCGTATTCTGCGTTTTCGGAGCAGGAAACCGTTACAGAGCAAGAAACCGTTACAGAAACGAGCAAACGCATAAGTACCATTCAGATAAAAGGCAACAAGTCGGTGTCAACGACCACTATTCTTAACAAGCTGAAACTCAAGCCGGGTGATATTTTTCTGGAAAGCGCGCTTAACAAGGAATTGAAGCGCCTTTATGCCACGGGTTATTTCAGCGATGTGTTTGTGGAGACAGAGGTGCAGGCCGAGGGTGTGATAGTGACTTTTGTCGTGGTTGAAAAACCGATCGTGGAAAAAATAGAATTCCGCGGCAATGTGCGTATAAAAAGCCCGCGTCTGTCCCAGGAATTGTCCGTGAAGGAAGGAACGCTGCTTGATTTCAATCTGCTTTCCCAGGATGTCAACGCGATAAAGATCCGTTATGTTGAAGAAGGGTACAGTAAGGTCGGTGTTGATTATGAAATAGAAACAAAACCCGACACCGAAGGCGTTACGGTTGTATTTCTCGTAAACGAGGGTCAATCTCTCAAGATACGGTCCATAAAGATCGAAGGAAACGAGAATTTGGCATCCAGTGAAATAGAGAAATACATGGCGACTAAGACAGAATGGTGGTTCATCCGGAAAGGCGCTTTTGATGAAGAAAAATTCCAGACCGACCTTGATAGAATAGCAACTGTTTACAGGAGCAAGGGGTTTCTTGACGTGCGGGTGGACAGCGCCGTGGAATATTCGCCTGACGGGCAGGATATAAACCTGACGATCCTGGTGGACGAGGGCAAAGAATATACGGTGGGCGAAATAAGCATTCTTGGGAACCTGGCGTTTCCGGAAAACGAGATACGTGAACAGATAAAAATAAAGTCCGGCACGGCGTTTGATTTTCAGAAAATAAAAGAGGACGTAGATAAAATAAGGGCATTTTATTACGATAAGGGATACATGGACGCCGATATCGGGCTGCGGCACAAGTATAATTCGTCCACGGATAGGATGGATCTTATTTATGATATTCAGTCGCACGACGAGGTTTACGTGGGTCGGATCAATGTGATAGGGAATACCAAAACCAAAGACAAGATAATACGCAGAGCACTCAGAGTATATCCGGGCGCAAAGTATGACGGAGAAAAACTCAAGCGCAGTAAAGAACGTATTTATAACCTCGGTTTTTTTGAGGATGTTTATTTTGAGACCACGCCGACCGATAAAAAGGACGTCAATGACCTGAATGTCACGGTAAAAGAGACAAAGACGGGGGAATTGTCGTTCGGCGGCGGTTACAGTTCTATTGATGCTTTCATCGGATTTGTTCAGATCAGGCAGAGAAACTTTGATGCCCTGGATTTCCCCACGTTTACCGGTGCCGGACAGGACCTTACGGTACGGGGAGAAATAGGAAGCGCGCGGACGAACTATTTTCTGAGCTGGACAGATCCATGGGTGCTGGATTATCCTCTCTTGTTCGGGGCCGATCTATACCGTCAGGAACACAAAAAGTACGGTCTTTCCGGCTATGATTACAATGAAATGCGCTTTGGAGGTTCCGCCAGGTTGGGCAAGGAATTAACCGATGAGCTATCTACAGGCCTCATTTATAACCTTGAAGAGGTTAAGATAACGGATATTCCGGGTAACGCGAGTGAGGGGCTCAAGGCTGAGTTAGGCACGAATACCCTGAGCCGTCTCACGTGGGACCTAAGGTATGATACAAGGAACAACAAATATTCTCCCTCACAAGGATGGATCTCAGGCATGTCTCTGGAAAATGCCGGCGGTTTCATCGGAGGTAACAGGTCTTTCGTGAAAGGATACATTCACTCAAGTTTTTATTACAGTATATTTGAGGGTGTCGTTCTGGAGCTTAAGGCCCGCTTCGGGCTTGCATCAAGTTATGCCGGCACGGAGGATGTTCCTGTTTACGAGCGGTTTTTCGCGGGAGGAGCGGCAACGATAAGAGGATACAAGGAAAGAGCAGTCGGCCCAAGGGATTCGGCCGCTCTTTTTATCGGTGGTAACGCGCTGGCCATAGGAAATGCCGAAGTGACCTTTCCTCTGTTTAAAGATCTTTTGAAAGGCGCGTTTTTTTATGATGTAGGCAACGTAATGCAAAAACCCGGGGATCTCTTCAAGGCATCCGGCGGCGGCGAGGGTTACAAGATGGGCCTTGGAGCCGGAGTCAGGGTAAAAACACCGATCGGGCCGGTGAAACTGGATTATGGGTATCCGCTCAGCGAGAACCACGGAGATCAAAAAGAGGGCCAGTTCTACTTTAGCGTAAGTCATGGTTTCTAAATTCTACTTGGTAAATAGGGGAGGAAAGATGGTTAAGATAAGCGGAAAATTGGTGATGTGGTGTGCGGTGGTTTTTGCGGTATTGGTTCTTGCCTCATCCGTAGGATACGCGAAAGAGATCAAGGCGGGTTATGTGGACCTCAGGCGCGCTTTTCATGAATATGAACGCGCGAAGAATCTTGAAACTGAATTAAACGGTCTGCGGGATGCGCGTCAGAAAGAGCGCACGGCAAAAATAGAACAGATAACCAAATTGAGAGATAAAGCTGAGCTTCTCAACGAGGACGCCCGAAGCCAAAAACAGACAGAGATAGATATTTTGGTGGTAAAGCTTCAGGAGTTTGACAGAGATACGAGACAGGAGCTCCTGGACAAAAACAACAATATGTTCCGTGAGGTGGTTGAGGAGATACAGGGCGTGGTCGGGGAGATCGGAAAGAAAGAGGGATACGACTATGTCTTTGATTCCAGAAATATCATGTATGCGAAAGAGGATTTTGACCTTACGGATATAGTTATCAAACAACTTAACAGCAAGAAGTAAGGATATTGATCGCCGGTGCCAGAATACCAAAAAACCATCGGAAAAAAAACATGTTTTTCCGGGATGGCTCTCCAGACAGGGCAGACAGTCAACATGGTTTGCCGGCCTGCCGAACCGGACAGCGGTATAGTTTTTAAAAGAACGGATATCTCGGGGAATCCTCTTCTTGTGCTCAGCGGCGCCGCGGTATCAGCCGGCGGCGAGAGAAGAAGCACGATAGGGTCCGGACAGCGTCAGATACATACGGTGGAGCATTTTCTTGCCGCTCTGTGGGGACTCGGCGTTGACAACATTCTTGTAGAGATCGACGCGATGGAGCTTCCGGCAATGGACGGCAGCGCCATGGGTTTTTTGAAACCGCTGAAAAACTCCGGTATCACGGAGCAGGGCGTTCCGCGCCGCGGGATAAAGATCACTGAACCGGAAATAATAAAAGAGGGCAACAGTTCTCTTCGCATCTTTCCTCATGACGTTTTCAGGGTTTCTTATCTGATAGATTATGATGTTGCCTGTGTAGGCAAAACGGTTTTTGAAGTAGATCTGGATCGGCGTTCGTTTGAGAAGGAGATCGCTCCGGCAAGGACATTTTGCCTCAAAAAAGAAGCAGAGGCTCTCTTGAAAGCCGGTCTGGGAGCCGGAGCCACTCTTGAGAACACGCTGGTCTTGGACGAAGACGGCCCGGTCGGAACACGCATGCGTTTTCCGGATGAACCGGTGAGGCATAAAATACTTGATCTCGTGGGAGATCTTTACATGCTGGCGCGGCCGATCATAGGCAAAGTGATGGCGGAAAGATCGGGACATAAACTTAACGCTGAAATGGTGAAGAGAATATACGAAAAGTATGTTAAGGACTGCAGCACAGAGGACACTGAAGAGAACAGAGGACACTGAGTTCAGTGTTCTCAGAAGTTTCAGAGATTCAGTGTTGCAAGGGAGGAGAAAAACATGAGTGCCAAGACGATTGATATTACGAAGATCATGAAATTGTTGCCCCACAGATACCCATTTCTCTTGGTGGACAAGGTTGTGGACTATAAGGAAAGAGAATGGATAAAAGCGGTCAAGAATGTCACTATAAATGAGTCTTTTTTTCAAGGGCATTTTCCCGGGCATCCGATCATGCCGGGAGTTCTCATAATAGAAGCCCTTGCGCAGGCAGGCGGCATTCTTGCTCTTGTCAGTGAGAAGGGTAAGGAAGTGCTGGCTTATTTCATGACAATTGACAATGCGAAATTCAGAAAGGTCGTGGTTCCGGGCGACCAGCTTGTTCTTCACGCGGAGGTGACAAAACTTGTCCGGGCGAATATCGTTCAGATACACGGGAAGGCCTCCGTGCAAGACAAGGTTGTCTGTGAAGCGGACCTCATGTTCAGTATCATTGATAAAAATAAAGTGAAACAACCTTAACAGTCATTCATGGAAAAAGTCGGATTAATAGCAGGCGGGGGCCTCTTGCCTCTGGAGTTTATAAGGTCGGCCCGAAGCGAGGGACAAAAAGTGGTTGTGTTCGCCATTCGCGGCCAGGCCTCGCCCCTTCTTGAGAAGGAATCCGACAAACTGTATCAGATGGACGTGGGGGAGTATAAGAAATTCGCGTTTCTCCTCGTCAAGGAAAGGATCCGCCGTCTGGCTCTTGTGGGGAAAGTGCCCAAGAATATCATATATAAGAATGAGTCGTATGATAAGGAAGGTAAAGAGTATCTTGAAAAGCTGAGGGATAAAAAAGATTATTCCATCCTGGAGGAGATCACGAAACACCTCGGGAAGATCGGCGTTGAAGTAATAAGCGGCATGGAGTATCTTGCGCATCTTTTGCCAAAAAAAGGCGTATTAACGGCGACAGTTCCGGACGAACGCATGAAAACGGATATCGCTCTGGGATATGATACTGCCGGAAAACTGGCCGGCATGGATATCGGCCAGACGGTGGTCGTCAAGAACGGCACGATCGTTGCCGTTGAGGCCATGGAAGGAACCGACGCCACGATCACGAGAGCCCATGAGATCGCCGGGGATGGGTGCGTGATGGTGAAAGTAAGCCGGCCGGATCAGGACATGAGATGGGACGTTCCGACGGTGGGTCCGGAGACGATAGCCGGGCTTGTTCGGAACAAATTCAGCGCGCTCGCTATAGAGAACGGCCGCATGTTTTTCGTGGATAAAGACAGATCAGTAAAAGCGGCGGACGCCGCAGGATTGATTATTGAGGTTCTGTAGGGGCGGGGTTACCCCGCCCTTATGCCTGCGTCCGTCGTTATGGGCGGGGTAACCCCGCCCCTACGATTATTATTTCTACATGTTATATTCCGCGCTCCTGCATGAACCTCTTTATTGCTTCGGCGGCGCGGCGGGATGCGCCTTTTTCGCCTAGAGAGAGTTTAACCTTGTGTAACGCGTCTTTCATGGCCCGGATCCGGGCGGCGTCTTCAGTGAGTTCCAGGACTTTTCCGGAAAGTTTCTCCGGTGTAAATGCGTTTTGGATCAGTTCAGGCACGATTTCTTTTCCCGCTATTATGTTGACCAGCCCGATGGAAGAAACTTTGGCAAATAAACGGAACAGGATATATGTCAGGTAAGCCGCCCGGTATACGATCACCATTGGTTTTTCAAAGATGGCCGCCTCGAGCGTGGCCGTGCCGGATGTGACGATGGCGAAGTCGCATTGCGCGAGACACGTGAAGGTATCATCGGTGAGACGGGAAACGTCAAGGTCTCCGAAATCGGCAAGGATGGAATCGTATAAATCTTTTTCTATATTTGAATTTTCCGCGAGGACAAAACGGACTTTTTCCCGGCGTGCGCATATTTTTCTCGCTGCCGAAAGCATCACGGGGAGCATGTTCGTTATCTCAGATTTTCGACTCCCCGGAAGCAGCGCGATAGTAAAGCCGTTGCGATCCGCCGAATGCGGAGCGTCTTCCGCGCTGTCGGGGACGTTGTCAAGCAGTGGGTGTCCCACGAATTCACAATCCACGCCGCTATGCGAGAGAAGGTCCTTTTCAAAATCAAACAGAACAAGTGTCTTGTCGGTAAAACGCCTCAATTTTTTTATTCTTCCCGCGCCCCATGCCCAGACCTGTGGGATTATATAATAGACAACGGGGATCCCCCGGCGATGCAGAAACCCGGCCAGACGCAGATTAAAGCCCGGATAATCAACGAGGATCGCCAAACACGGTTTTCTTTTCAATATATGCCCGATGATATCTTTATACTGTTTGCGGATCTTAGGGAGTTTTTGTATAGCTTCTGATACGCCCACGATTGAGAAGTTGCGTATGTGCTCCACGAGTTCCGCATTCTGATCTGTCATGCGGTCGCCGCCGATGCCCCAGAAATGAACACCCGGGATGAGTGTCTTGAGTTCGGAAAGAAGTTCCCCGGCGCGCGCGTCGCCGGAAACCTCACCAGCTATAATAAGAATATTTTTATCCATTGGATGAATGACTATGTGAGGACTCTCACGCGGACGCCTGGTTCCTGTTGATCTTCTCGAGTATGCTGAGGGCGACCTCGAGAGCCTGTCTGCCTTCCTGTCCGGAAACGACAGGTTTTTTCTTATTCCGGACGCAATCAATAAAAGACCGTAACTCAACCTTAAGGGGCTCTTTTTTCCTGATCCGGACCTTCTCTTTAGAGAGTTTTTTCGGTGATTTATGAAAGATGAGCGCTTCCTGATGCAGGAAATCAAGAAGTATATATGATTGCTCCTGAAAGATGCGTATCTTGCGGGTTTCTTCTTTGGTCACGCGGCTCGCCGTGATGTCCGCTATCACGTTGTTCTGAAACGTGAGGCGCACGTTGGCGAGATCCTCATGATCGGAGACGGTGCTTATGCCCACGGCTTCAATGTTTTTAACCTTGGAATTCACGAGACCGAGAATGATGTCAATATCATGGATCATTAGATCAAGTACCACGCCCACGTCCTTGACGCGTTTTTTCTTTTTGGTGGAACCCAGTCTCTGACACTCTATGAATCTGGGTTTGCGCAGCAGGGGTTCAACCGCGCGGATGGCGGAATTAAATCTTTCTATATGGCCTACCTGCAGGATAAGTTTTTTGGTTTTAGCCAGCCGGATAAGCTCGTCAGCTTCGTGGAGGGTTTTCGTGATCGGTTTTTCTATCAGGACATGTATCCCGGCTTTCAGGAAATCTTTCGCGACGACATAATGCATTATGGTCGGCACGACTATGCTGACAGCATCCACCTTGCCGATAAGGTCATGGTAATCGGTAAAGTAGCGCGTGCCGTATTTCCGGGCAACTTCTCTGGCCACGTCTTTTTTCACGTCACAGACGCCGACAAGCGTGATCCTGGATTTTTTCTGTATCGCGGCATATACTTTGGTGTGAAAAGTTCCCAGATGCCCTGCGCCAATAACGGCTACGCGTAGCTTATTCATAGTTTTTTTATCTTTCATGAGCTATGTTCATTGATATTTCGGAGATTATAACACTATTGCATATTAAGGGCAAGCCGCCCGAAAGCATTTTACTTGACTTTTTTAGTCGGGTATAGTAATATTGCCTGCGGCGTAGAGAACGCTGAGGGGAATAACCAAGATATTGAAAAGGCAATAACCAAAATCCAAAACGTTGTTATTCTGTCATTCCCGTGAAAACGGGAATCTATCTGGATCGCCCCATTCTGGATCCCCGCTTTCGCGGGGATGACAGACGGTGCGGGGATGACAGACGGTGCGGGGATGACAGACGGTGCGGGGATGACAGACGGTAAGGGGATGATGGTCTGGAGTTTGGTTATTGTGATTTGGAGATTATTTGTATCTTGTTTCTTGGTTCTTTAAATAGCATTACAAAAGGGGATAATATGGAAGAGAAAGTAAAGAAAGAAATTGAGAAACTAAGGCCTTTTTTGCAGAGAGACGGCGGAGATATTGAGTTCGTCTCGGTTGAAAAAGGGGTCGTGAAAGTGCGGCTTACAGGGGCCTGCCGGGGTTGTCCGATGAGCCAAATGACCCTTAAATCCTTCGTGGAAGACACTCTGAAAAAAGAAATCCCGGAAATTGATAGAGTAGAAGCCGTATAAGCAGAACAAACGGAGAAGAAGATGCGCCTGACAACAAAATCCTCATATGGGGTAAGAGCCCTTATTAATCTGGCGATGGTATACGACCGCGGGGAAGCGCTTTCGGTCGGGAGTGTATCACGCAAAGAAGGGCTATCGAGCGATTATCTGGAGCAGATATTTAACAGGCTCAGAGTTCGCGGGCTCGTGAAAAGTGTCCGCGGGCCCAAGGGGGGATATTTACTTGCCAGAGACCCTTCTAAAGTAAGCGTATACGACATTGTAATGGCGCTGGAAGAGGGCATATTCCCCGGAAGGTGTTTTTCTTCCGGTAAGAGAAAAGAAGCGATATGCGCTAAAGCCGAGAGCTGCGTTTCCAGAGAGGTGTGGGGCGAAGTGGCCAGGCAAATAGAGGAAACGCTCGCGCGGTTTTCTTTGCGCGGCATGGCCGAACGCGCCTCTAAACTCGCTGCTAAATTAGATAAGAAGGTAAAGGGGTAGGGCAATGTCAAATGACAAAATTCAAAGCACAAAACAAGCACAAATAAATTAATGACAAATGACGAAATTCAAAAAAACAAAACACCAGATAAAATTTAAAGTTTTGTTATTTGGATTTGAGATTTTGGATTTATTTTGAATTTTGTGCTTTGTCATTTGGATTTAAAAGATGAGGTGTATTTATGAGAATGGTTTATCTGGATAACAACGCCACGACAAGGGTGCGCCCCGAGGTTATTGAAGCCATGCTGCCTTTTTACGGGCGTATATACGGTAACGCATCGAGCATTCACTCGTTCGGGAGAGAAGCCAGAAAGCATCTGGAAGAGGCCCGAGGGAAAGTGGCCGCGCTTATAAAAGCCGGCTCGGCGGAAGAGATCATATTTACTTCGGGGGGGACGGAGTCCGATAACCTCGCGATAAAAGGAACGGTAGCGGCGCTGGGAAACAAGGGCCGGCATGTAATAACTTCCTCTGTAGAGCATCTTGCCGTGCTTAACACCTGCAAATATCTTGAAAAACAGGGGTTTCGCGTAACATATCTGGGAGTTGATAAATACGGGATCATTGATCTGGATGAGCTTCGTGACAGTATTGGCGGAGATACTATCCTTATAAGCATCATGGCCGCGAATAACGAAACCGGGACGATCATGCCGACCGAAGAGATCGGAGCCATAGCCGCCGAAAAAGGGGTCATTTTCCATACTGACGCCGCGCAATTTATAGGAAAAATGCCTTTTGATGTTAAAAAGTCCGGGGCGCATCTCGTCACGATGTCCGCGCACAAGATCAACGGCCCGAAAGGGATCGGCGCGCTGTATGTCAAGAAAGGCACCGCGATCCGTTCCTGCATGCAGGGCGGGCACCATGAAAGATCCCTCAGGCCGGGAACCGAGAACGTGCCCGCTATTGTCGGGTTCGGGAAGGTTTGTGAGATAATGGCTGAAAAAGGGATCGCCGAATATACCGCGGTGAGAAAGCTCAGGGATATGCTGCATGACCGTATAACCGAGAAAATAAAACATACCCGATTAAACGGGCACCCCGAAAAACGGACGCCCAATACAGTAAATATCAGTTTTGATTATCTTGAAGGAGAATCCGTCATACTGAGCCTTGATCTGGAAGGGGTCGCTGTTTCTACCGGTTCTGCCTGCACTTCGGGCAGTCTGCAGGCTTCCCACGTGCTGATGAGCATGGGTGTTGAACCGGTCTTTGCGCAAGGGTCGGTCAGGTTTTCGTTGGGAATATTTAACACGGAAGAAGATATTGACTATGTCATGGAAAAGCTTCTTCCTATCATTGAAAGGTTGCGGAAAATGAGCCCTTTATACAAGGAAGAGGAATAAATTCATGAATGCTTATACGGAAAAAGTCATGGAACATTTCAAGAATCCCAGGAATGTGGGGGAGATCAAGGATCCAAGCGGGAAAGGGAAGGTCGGCAATCCTGTCTGTGGGGACATAATGGAACTGTATATCAGGGTTGACAGCGCGGGGATAATAACCGATGCTAAGTTCAAGACCTTCGGTTGCGGGGCGGCGATAGCAACCAGTTCCATATTGACGGAAATGGTAAAGGGGAAAAACGTTAAAGAAGCCGAAAAGTTGTCCAATAGCGAGATAGTCAAGGCCCTTGGCGGTTTACCGGCGCCCAAAGTTCATTGTTCGGTTCTTGCCGTGGATGCCCTGAAGAAGGCGATCGCAGATTATCACGCCAGAACGGAAAAAAAGGGAACTGCATCGTAACTTGTTTATTAGCAAGAAGTTATGTTGGGCAAAATGATCCTGTTGTGTAACCTGAAAAATAATATGCATATTTCCGCTATTGGTGTATAATGCTATGAAAGAACGTTCAAAAGACGTAAAAGAGAGAAAAGAGGAAGTAAGAAAGGAGATCATAAGGCGTCTGCGGAGCCAGGATATTTCCCTGCGCGAAGAAAAGAGCAGAAGAATACAAGAGAAGCTCCTTTCAAGCGGGGATTTTAAGAGCTCAAAGACGGTGATGTCATATGTTTCTTTGCCTCATGAGGTGGATACACGATATTTCAACGAAGAGGCATTGAGACGCGGGAAAAGAGTGGCGGTTCCTTATATTACGGGAGACCGTCGTGAGATAATAGCTTCTGAACTTACGGTAGGAGAAAACCTGGAAAAAGGTCCCTTTGGAATATACGTTCCGAAGGACGGTCTTGCCAGAACAGTGCCTTTGGAGGAGATAGATCTTGTCATAGTACCGGCGATAGCATACGACATGAAAAACATGCGCTTGGGAAGAGGAAAAGGATATTATGACAGGTTTCTCGCCAAAGAAGAGTTGTCTACATCAAAAACTGTCGGGTTGGCTTTTCGTTTCCAGGTAGTGGATTCCCTGCCATCGAATCCCAATGACCGGTCTGTGCGCCGGGTTATTACCGATTGATCCCGTTCAGAAGATCTCGTTTTTCCGCACGCGCACTCCGTCAGCCCATGACGCCTTTGTAAAAAAGGGGGATATATATGGATAAAAC
>JBDRNI010000138.1:0-2675 GCA_043811335.1 Candidatus Omnitrophota bacterium
TGACACTGCCTCTTATGGCAAGTATCCTCTGCCACTTGGCGTCAAGTTTTTCGTCCTTCCAGCCGGCAATGTCCCCGCTGATATCTGGCCAATCCGCCATATGAATACTTTCTTCCTTCTCTCCAACACAGATGTGCCCCCATATCTCTTCGGTCGTGAAAGAAAGAATAGGCGCCGTGATGCGTACTAAAACATTCAACACGTTAAAAATAGCTGTCTGCGCGGACCGTCTTTCCTTGGAACACGGAGCGGCCACATATAAGATGTCCTTTGAAACATCCAGGTAAAAAGCGCTTACTTCATAAACACAAAAATTATATACAGCGCGATATACTTTATAAAATTCACAATTGTCATAATATCCCTCCACTTCCCCGAGCAATCTATGCAGACGAGACAGCATCCATTTATCGGTCTCCGTGAGGGTTTCCATCGTCAACTTATCTTTTGCAGGATCAAAATCATACAGGTTACTCAGCAAAAAACGGAAGGTATTGCGTATTTTTCTGTATCCGTCCGCAAGCCGCGCCAGGATCTCCGGAGAAAGTTTTACGTCACTTTCATAATCACTCGCCGCCACCCATAGCCTCATGATGTCAGCGCCGTATTTGGACATTATATCCTGTGGATGAATAACATTGCCGACAGATTTGGACATCTTCTTGCCTTCGCCGTCCACGACAAAACCATGCGTTAATACACCGCGATAAGGCGCGCATTCTTTATCGGCCATGGAGGTGATCAGCGCCGACTGAAACCATCCCCTGTGCTGGTCGGAGCCCTCCAGATACAGGTCGGCGGGAAACTTCAGCTGTTCTCTCGCCTCGAGAACGGCCTTATAGCTTACGCCTGAATCAAACCAGACATCCAAGATGTCATTCTCCTTGCTGAAATCCGTCCCCCCGCAACCGGGACATACCGCGCTTTCTGTCAAAAAATCGTCGGCCTCTTTTTCAAACCAGACATTTGATCCGTTTGCTTTTACCAAACGTGCGGTTTTTCTGATCGTTTCAGCGTCGGTGAATGTTTTCCCGCAGGAAGAACACTTGAAGGCCGGTATCGGAACCCCCCAGTAACGCTGCCTGGAGAGACACCAGTCCGGTCGATTACCTATCATGGATCCCATGCGTTCCCGTCCGGAACGGGGTATCCACTTGACCTTTTCATTTACAACTTGCGTCATCCGGTTACGCAGACCTTTGTGATCAATTCGCAGGAACCATTGCTCCGTAGCGCGGAAAATAATGGGCTCTCTACACCGCCAGCAGTGCGGATATGAATGCGTTACTTCGCCGGAGGTAATGAGTGTTCCGTTCGCGCGCATTTTTTCTATGATCGCCCCATTGGCTTCCAAGACATCTATTCCTTTAAATTCTCCGGCTTCGGCCGTAAATCTACCCGCATCATCAACCGGCATTAATACCGGAAGACCGTATTTCTTGCCCGTAAGATAGTCTTCCTGCCCGTGTCCCGGAGCTGTATGCACGCATCCGGTTCCTTCTTCCTTCGTCACATACTCCGCAAGCACCGCAAGCGATCCCCTCGCCGCAAAAGGATGCCGAAGAACCTTGAACTCTCCGGTTACCTCTCTTCCGGCGCGTTCTTCAAGGACCTTGTAATCGGCGATACCGTTCTGTTTCATGATACCGTCAACCAGATCTGACGCCAGAACTAATATATCCGTGCCTACGTCAACAAAAGAATACATAAAATCGGGGTCAAGGGCCACCGCAACATTGGCCAGGAGCGTCCATGGGGTAGTCGTCCATATCACAAAATTTACCGTTTTATCGTTCATTTTTTTGTCCGCGGCAAATTTCACGTAAACTGAAGGGGATCTTTTTTCATCATACTCAACCTCAGCTTCCGCCAGAGCCGTCTCACATTTTCGGCACCAGTTGACGGGCTTGAGATCCTTATAAATATATCCCTTCTCATAGAGGTCGGCGAAAGCAAAAAGGATATCGGCTTCATAATCTTTCGCAAGCGTGAGATACGGCGCGTCCCAATCGCCGAATACGCCGAGCCTCTGGAATTCCTTCGTCTGTATATTCACAAATTTCATCGCGTATTTGTACGCTTTTTTACGAAAGGCCACTCGATCAATCTGATTTTTGGTGATATCCATTTCTTTCAGAAGCTGATGCTCAACAGGCAGGCCGTGACAGTCCCATCCCGGTACATACGGAGCTAAAAAACCTTTCATTGAAAAATATTTCACACATATATCTTTCAGTATTTTATTGAGCACATGCCCCATGTGAATATGCCCATTGGCGTAAGGAGGTCCGTCATGGAGGACAAATGTCTTTTTCGCATTTGCGCGTTTTTTTATGATCCTGCCGTAAATGTTGAGCTCCGCCCATTTCCGGAGGGTCTCCGGTTCTTTTTGCGGCAGATTGGCTTTCATCGAAAACTTCGTCCGCGGCAGATTGAGCGTATCTTTGTATCCGTTATTTTTCTTTTCCATAAGATTCACGTTTGAATAAAAATACTAAATCCGAATCTCTAAATCCTAAACAAATCCTAAATCCGAATATCTAAATGCTAAACAAATGCTAATTCCTAATGTCCCAAATTCCAAACCAGAACATTTCACTCAAGAGCTGTATAAAGAAGTTTTGGATTTTGGGATTTGAGTCATTATTGTTTGTTTAGTATTTCGGATTTAGTAT
>JBDRNI010000139.1:0-2064 GCA_043811335.1 Candidatus Omnitrophota bacterium
AGTGAGTAGTGAACAGTGATCTGTGAGTAGTGAACAGTGAGTAGTGAACAGTGAGTAGCGAACAGTGAGTAGTGAACAGTGAGTAGTGAACAGTGAGTAGTGAACAGGTTATAAGTCTGTCATTCCCTCTAGAAGTCTGTCATCCCCGCGGAAGCGGGGATCCAGAATGTCCAGATAGATTCCCGCTTGCGCGGGAATGACAAACGACTAATGGCAGGAATGACAAACGACTAACGGCAAACAGCACAGATCACAGATCACAGATCACAGATCACAGATCACAGATCACAGATCACTATAATATAACAGGAGGAATATCATGACTAATATACTGGTGATACATGGTCCGAATCTGGATCTTTTGGGAAAAAGAGAGACAGATATTTACGGAAAAGAAACCATAAAATCCATAAATGAGGCGATAAAAAAAAGCGCGCCTCGCGGAAAAGTAAAACTGGAGTTTTATCAGTCCAATCACGAGGGGGATATTGTTGATAAAATAAACAAGACTAAAGCCTCCGGAATATTGATAAATCCGGCAGCGTATACGCACACCAGCGTGGCGATACATGACGCCCTCAAGGCAAAAAAAGTGCCCGTGGTTGAAGTCCATCTGTCAAATATTTACGCCAGAGAAGAGTTTCGGCACAAGTCCCTGATAGCGCCCGTAGTTAACGGCCAGGTAAGCGGATTCGGCAAAAACAGCTATATTCTCGGATTTAAGGCCCTCATGGGGATCATAAATGGCCGGTAAAAAGAACACGCAGGCATCGCGCGGGAAGAGCCCTATCATGCGCAAGATAAGAGCAAAAATGGCTCGTATCGGTATTGACGGGCTCCTGCTTAGCGATGAGCAGAATATCCGGTATTTAACGGGTTTTCATTTTTCGGGCGTGTTACTCGTTGACGCCGGAAAAAATGATCCTCTTTATTTTGTAAATCCCATGAACGCTTCCCAGGCCGAAAAACTGCTTGGCGGAGCTGAGATAACCGTTATTACTGCCCCAAAAACTCCCATTGCCGCGCTTGCGGAATATATCGGCAGTAGAAAAATAAAGAAAGTAGGCATCAATCCCGAAAAAATATCAATAGCTGCGCATGACCGGTTGGTATCTCTCATGCCTAAGGTGAAATTCGTGACGCGCGTCGGCACAACGGGAATGTCTTCCGTTCTTGAGTGTGTCAGAGAGATCAAATCTCCGGAGGAAATACGGATCCTGCGCAAAGCCGGGCAGATAACGATCCGTATCTGGCGCGACGTGTGCAGAAAGATAAAAACGGGGATGAGCGAAAAAGAGATCGCGGCCATGGTGGATATATGCGTGCGCCGCCTCGGACATGAAAACTCTTTTCCCACGATAGCCGCTGTGGGGGTAAACACCGCATATCCGCATGCTATTCCCACTTCCCGGCGCCTGAAAAAGGACGAACATCTGCTCGTGGATTTCGGGATAAGGTATCAGGGGTACTGTTCGGACTTGACAAGAATATATGACAACGGTAGAATAGACCGACAAATCCGGGTTTTCCGCAAATCTGTTGAAAAAGCGCTTGATTCTGCCGTGAAACGGATCAAAGACGGCGTCGGGATCAGGCCGCTGGTTGAAGGGGCGGACGATGTCCTCCGAAGCGGGGGGCAAGAAGCGGATATCTTACACGGGCTTGGCCACGGGGTCGGCCTGGATGTTCATGAAAGGCCTTTTTTAAACAGGTCCAGCCGCGAGAAACTGGTTAAAGGTATGGTTGTCACGGTTGAGCCCGGTCTTTATAAGCCGGGTGTGGGAGGGGTTCGGTTGGAGGATATGGTTTTAGTTACTGCCAAAGGATGTGAGGTTCTAACGCGATGATAAAAGCCGGTCAGTTGAGACGGGCATTATAATTACTTATAACGGACAGCTTTGCGAAGTTATTGAAGCCCGGCATCATAAACCCGGAAAAGGGGGCGCTATTATCAAGGCAAAGCTGAGAAATCTTTTCACAGGGTCTATTGTGGCGGAAACCCTTCGTCCGGAAGACACTTTTGCCGAGGCCTACACGGAACAAAAGCAGATGCAATACTTGTAT
>JBDRNI010000140.1:0-10204 GCA_043811335.1 Candidatus Omnitrophota bacterium
CAAACACCGGAAAGGACACTTGCCCTCCCACCGTCCAGTTATTGTGCTTCGGGGTAAATATATTATTCAGATAATCGGATCTGAAAAGATACGTGGCATCCCCGGTGATCGTCGGCAAATAACCGGACCTTGCCAACTCAATTGACCATTTACTTATATTAACACCGAGTTCGCTGAGAATTATTTCCGGCCTATTTCTGTTCGCTTCCTCAAGGAACAGTAGTTCGTTCACCTCTATCGGAGAATACGCAAGGCGCCCCTCTGCCT
Source organism: Candidatus Omnitrophota bacterium (assembly GCA_043811335.1). Taxonomy (GTDB): domain Bacteria; phylum Omnitrophota; class Gorgyraeia; order Tantalellales; family Tantalellaceae; genus CAZGOZ01. The sequence continues at coordinate 268 of JBDRNI010000140.1, forward strand.
CGATCTGATCCCATATTCCGAGACTGAGCAGTTTCTTAAGATCGTCTTTAATAAGTTCAACGGCATTCACCGCTTCCACGAGCGAAGGAATAACGTTGGAGACGCGGACTTTCGCCTGAAGAAGCTGAAACCGCGAGACAGTGCCCTGTTCATGCTTGTTTTTTACATTCTCGTAGTGCTCTTCCGCCTGACGAAGAAAATTCCGCACGACATGTTCGGTTTCATACGCGAGCAAAAGACCGTAATACAGTCTTTTCGCCTCAAACTCCACGTCCAGTTTTTTGGCCCGCAGCGTCTCATCCTGCACTTTAAGGTCTAATTCCGATTGCTTGAGATTGGCAACATTGGCGCCCCCGTCATAAAGGGTCTCCTTGATGATACCTACCAGTTTGTTGTCATTTTTGTATCCGGTAAAAACGCCGATATCTTTTTTCGCGTATTTGGGCTGGACCAGATCCTGGTTGAGCGATCCGTTGTTATATGTATATGCGGTATCCGCGCTTACTTTTGGGAAAAACCTGCTCCATCCCTCAAGTATATTGGCTCTGGCGACGTTGATCTCGCGTTGCTGGATCTGTATGTTTTTATTGTTCAGAAAGGCAATAGCGATGGTTTTTTCAAGGGTTAAAAACACGACCGGCCCGGTCGAACCGATACTACAGGACGCGTAAGGCATGTTAAAAAAGACAAAAAGAAACAACGCAACCCCGGCGCGTATACTCTTTTTTACAAGCATATCCGCTATTCTTTCCTGTTTATGCTGTTCTGTTCTCATGCATAAGCTTTTAATAGTAAAAGTATACCTCCATACATAAGAAACCTCAAACAAAATTCGTATTTTATGTTTTCTGTGGCGGAGTGCTCGCGCCGCAAATCCCTAATAGATCCTTCGTCACTTCGTTCCTCCCCTCGACTTCGCTCCCTTCGGCTTTGCTCAGGGCAGGCGGGACAGGCAGGATGAGGGGCCGGGGTATTTTTACCAAAAATACCCCGGTCCCTCAAATAGTTTGCAAAGTTCTTCCCATGCGTGTATATTTTTAGTGTGCCGGCTTTAATAACGCGATTGTATGGATCAAAAATGAAATTCAGAACAAGATCCCTCTTGATAGTACTGTTTTCCTCGGCTGTTTTTCTTGCCTGTTCCGTCTGCGGGGCGGCAGATATAGAATCCCTGGCCGACCAGTTCCAAAAAGCGACGGATATTCAACGCGCCGAAATTGAAGAACTCTACCGGGATACGGGCATGCTCGCCCGCGCAACGGTTGCCAATGTTGAACTATATAACTTTTTTGACGAACAGAATGATATACAGACACGTTACTACAGAATAACCACAATTACCCAAAAAACACGCCATAACACCCCCTATCAGGTAGTGCTCCTTTACAGCGATGTGGACAAGATCAAACATTTGAAGCGGGGAGAGAATATTGAAGTGTACGGACGGCTCTGGAGAGTAACTGACGACGGCCTGTGGGTTTCCATCTGGCTCTACGGGGAAGAATCCAGCCCCGAGATAAAACAAACTTTCTGATAAAAACAGGAGAATAAAAATGGTCCAATTCACCGAAGAAAATGGAAAATTGATATGTTCTTTCTCGCGGCGGCTGGACAGCGCCAATTGCGCGAAATGGGAAGAATGGCTTTATAAAAAAGTAGAGGGATCAAAAACGCCGGTCGTTTTTGACATGAAGGATGTTGACTACATCGCATCAGGGTTTCTACGCATCTGCATCAAGGTGCTGAAAGAAATAGGCGAAGATAATCTTTCCGTCATTAACGCGCATCAGAACGTAAAGAAGATCTTCAAACTTGCGGGCATTGACAGGATCATTACCGTTAAGTAATTTTTCCCGCCTTAACGCTCAACTGTTTTGTTTTGAAAATCTCTTTAAAATCGTTTTTCATGCTAACCGTGAGCCAGCCCGCCTCCTGCGCGGTTTTCAGCGCTTTATCGGCCCCTTTATCATAGGCATATTCGCGTTCCGCGTCATCGTGATGCACGAGGATAGAAAGATGCGGCCGTGAGGCGCCCCCGGCTCCGGCGGATTCAAGCATTCTCACATCATCATTGGAGTTCCCGCAGGCAAGGATAGCGCTTCTTCCCAAACGCATGCGTATATTCTCGGGTTTTCCTTCTCTCAGGACTTCCGGTTCCACGACAGCATGCTCCCTCACGAAGACCACCTTACCGTCCCTGACCTCAAAAGCGATCTTGATAGTATCGCCGATCACCCTTTCACGTCCGATGCCAAGCGCCTCTTCCGAAAAACTCCTGATAAACGCCTGCGGCGATCCTGATACCAGATATATCCGGAACCCTTTCTCCTCAAGAAAATCCAGAAGTTCCATCATCGGGGCATACAGAAGCGCGATGTAAGGAACGCCGAAAACAGGATGGTCGCGCCGGAGGAACCGCAGGGAGTATTCCATGTATTCCTCCTGCAGCATGCCCTCAAAGGCCGTCAGGTTCATCTCCAGAAAATTCTTTGAATCCGAAATATAGTCCCAGTCGCGTTCCCAGCAGCCCTTATATGGCTGTTGGCCGCGCAGCTCCGGGTTCGCGTCGGCAAGTTCATAAAGACGTTCAGCCGCGATCAAAACCTGGAGATACAGAGGTTTTTCGCAGAACAATGTGCCGTCCAGATCAAACACCGCGATACGTTCTTTCTCCGGGACATAGAGCGGACCTGAAGGATCGCTTACTTCATTCGCAAAATCTATTATTTGCTGTTTAACGGGCGTCTCGTTCCAGGACGGCAAAGGCCCTTTCCCCGCTTCTTGCGGCTGCATCGCCGCATGCGAAACCGAGGCGATCGCGCAGACAACAACAAGAACTGCCGCCAGAGACAAACGGACGATTCTCTTCATTTTATTCTCCTCAGAAGTTAGCCTGACATCTCACGGCGATGATATCGGCGTCCCCTATCCCGTTCGGATGCGCGTGCACGTAATTTGTCATTATCTTCATGTTGGGATTTAGATACCAGTTGAACCCTATGGTTATATCGGACAGAACGCCGCCTTTCACATCTGTAGAGTTAAAATCCAGGTAGGAATATCTCGCGGCGATTTCCAACGCGCCGGGTGTCCATTTTTTTATTGAAAAGTTTTCACGCGGCGTGACTCCCGAGACATTTGCCATGGCTCTGTTATATTTTCTGTGTTCCCCCGTCAGAATATAACTTGCGTAAACATAAAGGCCCTCAAAGTATCCCGCTGAAGAATACCCTTTCCGGCTCACGAATGACTGTATAAATTCTCCCTGCACCGAAAAGGGGCCATGGATAAGCAAAGATTCAAGCCCGACAAGGTTGGTATATCGTCCGGCGAAGTCCCCCGTATCCACAAAATTAGGCGCCAGATTTACCTCGGGACTGGAACTATAACTGAAATTGCCGCCGTCTTCCGTGGGATTTCTGAGAGAATAAGCCGCGCCGAGATGCGCAAGGTACGCACCATCTTCCTCATAATAAGGAAGCCCCGTCATTCTAACGGCGGCATTGACAGCATTTGAAGTGGGACGCGCAAGATCATCGGCATTGTAAAACGCCGCTGCCGAAAACGTCACCCTTTCGTCAAGAAAAGTAGAATTGAACGCGATACCCGTATTTCTGTGGATTGACAGTGCATAAGGAAGGCTTCTTTCAAGAAACGTTATGTCGTTACTGCTGGACATGTCTTCCAAACTGAAAGGTTCTGTAAACTGTCCGATCCTCACGAGTCCGAGATACGGGACATTTTTCATCCCGATATAAACGTCCCTGAAAGCGACTTCGCCTCCTGCGAAATCAACCTGCAGCTTATAGACATAATTCTCATACACCGTGGCGTCAATATAAAGACGTAATCTTCTGATTTCGGCGGGCCATTCAAGCGTACCAAGCCTCTCCTTGACCGTCTTACCTTCCCCCATCCAGGCAAAATCTGCCTGGATCCTGCCGCCGAGTTTTATTGCAGTGCTGTCATCATCGGACTTGAACAGCAATCCCTTTTTCCAATACACGCGGAAGTCATCATCAACCCGCCTCCCGCCCGGTTTTGTCTGCGGAACTCTTTCCATGTCCGCTATCTTGCGTTGTATCTCCTCCATCTGCTGCGCCTGCAGATCCATTTGTTTTCGCAGCGCCGTCAGCTGTTCCCTCAATTCCGCGACTTCATCCGAGGCGGCTTCACGCGCAATAAAACAACAAAAAAGTCCCGCGCATGCCAGACAAATTACTATTTTTTTCAATTTTAATACTGTGGGGGTCACCTTATCGGCATGATACTTCCAAACCTGTCACAAGTCAAGACCCTTGACCATCAGAAACGCAACTGGAGCTCATGTCGGTCTATCCACATGAGAATATCCCGAAAGACCATTTTTCTTCCGGATTCTATCGTCAGGGAATGGTACATGTCGGGATACTCTATCAGATTTTTAACGTGCGTCTTCATCGCTTTAAATATCCTTTTGCTGGCAACAGGGGATACCAACTTATCATTACCGGCGAGAAGAAAAAGGACCGGAATGAGAATTCTTTTTTTTATCCATTCGGCGCGAATGGACGCCGCAATTGTTTCAAAGAGGGTCCGCGCCGACGCCAGACGATGCTCCTTCGGATCGGCGTCCATAGTTTCTCTGCAGGCGGCGTCTTGCGTGCACATTTCGGAAGAAAAAGGCATTTTGAACTGCCTGGCAGGGTTACAAAGCGCGCACACAGCCATTTTTACGTAATCCAAAACAGAAAATTTCAGCTTACTTGCAAAAACGGGTGAAACACATATAAGTCCGTCAAAGGGCCCCGGCTTAAGAGCCGCCGCCATGAAAGCGATGAGCCCTCCCATGCTTTCACCGAGAAGAAAAACCTTCTCGTCCGGATGTTTTTCCGAGATTATCGTACGCAGGCGCTGTATGTCTCGGTAATAAACTCCGAAAGAACTGACATGCCCTTTTATATCGCTCGTCTCGCCGTATCCCCTAAGCTCCACGGCATAACAAGAAATGCCACGATGGATAAAAAATTCCGCGAGGTCTGACCATCTCGCGCTGTGCGCTCCGAGGCCATGAACCAGAAGTATCACGGCTCTTGAGGGTGAAATGTTCCACTCCCGGTAAACTATTCCCGTAAGGATATCTGTTTTTAAAGGTTCCATAAAAAATTCATGGCTTGAACTGCCGCGTTATCTCAACGGCGTGTTTCCATGCCTTGATCATGATCTTTCTCTTTGGAGCATCAAGACGAGGTTTGTATATCTTTCTTGCTTTCCAGTTTTTTTCTATATCCTTCTTCCCTTTCCAATATCCGCAGTAAAGCCCCGCCAGATAGGCCGCGCCAAGCGCCGTCGTCTCGGGAATAGGAGAAAGAATAACGGGTATGCCGAGAATATCAGACTGAAACTGCATTAAAAAGGCGTTGACAGAAACCCCGCCGTCGGCCTTGAGAGAACTTATCTTTTTTCCCGTATCCTCCTCAAGCGCTTCCACCAGATCCCGGGATTGAAAAGCTATGCTTTCAAGAGCCGCGCGCGTGATATGCGCCTGCGAGGTTCCTCTTGTAAGACCCAGGATGGCGCCGCGCGCGTCGGGATCCCAATACGGCGCTCCAAGCCCCACGAAGGCCGGGACGAAATATACCCCTTCCGACCCGGAAACAGACCGGGCCAGTTTCTCCGAATGCGCCGCTGTCTTCAATATCTTTTGCTCATCCCGCAGCCATTTGATCACCGCGCCGCCGATAAATATGGAACCTTCCAGAGCATATTCCGGTCCGTCTCCCAGATCCCACGCGATCGTGGTTAAAAGCTTGTTCTTTGAAACGATGGGCTTTTTTCCGGTATTTACAAGGCAGAAACATCCCGTGCCGTAAGTATTTTTCGCGCTCAATTTCCTGAAACACGCATGGCCGAAAAGCGACGCCTGCTGGTCTCCCGCCATTCCCGAGACCAATATGCCTTTTCCGAATATTTCTTTTTTAGTGATACCAAACCTGCTGCTTGACGGCCTCACGGTCGGCAGCATCTCCTCGTGCACACCGAAAATTTTAAGAAGTTCCTTGTCCCACTTGCCGGTATGTATGTTAAAAAGAAGCGTCCTTGAAGCGTTGGTGGAATCCGTATAATGGCCGCCCGTGAGATTGAAAAGAAGCCATGAATCCACCGTTCCGAAACATATTTCTCCCGCGGCGGAGCGTTTGTGCAATCCGGGAACGTTTTCCATGAGCCATTTTATTTTCGTGGCCGAAAAATACGGGTCAAGAAAAAGCCCGGTTTTTTTCCGTATAACTTTATTGTATCCTTGAGTCGCAAGCCTTCTGCAAAGATCGGCCGTTCGCCGGCATTGCCAGACGATCGCATTATGAACGGGTCTTCCCGTATCCCTTTCCCACAGAACAACCGTTTCCCGCTGGTTGGTAATGCCGATACCGGCAACTTGTCCGGCCGCGAGGGAGGCCTTTGCCATCGCTTTTCGCGCTACAAACAGCTGGCTCTCCCATATCTCCATCGGGTCATGTTCTACCCATCCCGGGTTGGGATATATTTGTCTAAACTCTTTCTGGCTGGAAGAAACGATCCTGCCGGCATGGTCAAAAATGATCGCGCGGGAAGTTGTCGTGCCCTGGTCCAGGGCAAGCATGTATTTTTTCATGATCGTACTCTGTAGTTGACTGTGCTCCTTTCCCAATTATACTTGATAATAACCTACTTTCAAGACAAGAGAGGATAAATGAATTTACCGTTTGATGTTATTATTATCGGCGCGGGCGTTACGGGTGCCGCGACCGCGCGTGAACTTTCCCGTTATGATCTGCGCACGGCAGTTCTGGAAAAAGAAACGGACGTTTCTTTCGGCACGAGTAAAGCCAATTCAGGGATAATACACCCCGGTTTTCACGCGACGCCCGGCACGCTGAAAGCGTGTCTCGCGCCATTAGGCAACCGCGCTTTTGACCGCCTCAAAGAAGAGCTGGAATTCCCTTTTGAACGCAGGGGGTCTCTTCTTGTCGCTTTCACCGAAGACGAACTCTTTTCGCTTCAGCATTACTTTCTTCAGGGCAAAAAAAATAATGTTCCCTACATGGAACTTCTGAGCCGCGAAAGAACGCTGGAAGCGGAGCCCAACCTGAACCCGGATATACTGGGCGCGCTTCACGCTCCCACTACCGGCATCATTTGCCCTTATGAATATTGTTTTGCTCTTATTGAGAACGCTGTGCGGAACGGCGTGGAACTTTTTACACAGCAGGAAGTGACCCGGATCACCAAAAAAGCCAAAAAGGGTTTCATCGTCAAAACCCGAAAAGGCGCGGAGTTCTCCACCCGGTTCATAGTCAATGCCGCCGGATTATACGCTGATGACATTGCCGCTCTTGTCGGGATCACGGACTTTAAGATCCTTCCGCGGAAAGGCGAAGAATATCTTCTGGATAGACGGGTCGGAAATCTCGTAAAAAAAGTCATTTTCCCGCTTCCCACGGCGACTTCCAAGGGCATGCTCGTAATACCGACGGTTGACGGACCCGTGATGGTCGGCCCCACTGCGCGTGACATCAAGCGAAAAGATGATTTCTCAACGACACGCGAGGGGCTCAAAACCGTTTTTGAACATGCCCGGAAAATGGTGCCGTCTATCAGAAGTTCCGACATAATAACAGCTTTTGTCGGAATCCGACCCGTGGCGACCGGTGGAGATTTCATTATAGGTAAAACCCGAGTGAAAGGGTTCATCAATGCCGCGGGAATCCAGTCGCCGGGCCTTACCGCTTCCCCGGCCGTAGCCGAAATGATAAAAAACATACTGGTAAAAGAAGGCCTTCGCCTGGAAATAAATCCAAGTTTTAATCCGAAACGAAAATGCATCGCGCGCGCGCGGAAATTCATTGAAAAAAGAGATTTCAACAAACTTGAACACGCCATCAAACATAACAAGGATTACGCTTCTCTTGTCTGCCGCTGTGAAAACATTACCGAAGCCGAAGTCGTGGATGCGATCCGAAAAGGCCACACAACGCTTGACGCTCTGAAATTCATGACCAGAATCGGAACCGGACGGTGTCAGGGGGGATTCTGCACTTCCCGGGTGTTGGACATCATCCATCGGGAAACAGGAATACCCGTGGAAAAGATCACAAAAAAAGGCCCGGGATCCGAGATCGTGCCTTTTCTTCTCAAAAAAGGAGAAAAAATTGGGTGAATTGACGAGACACGTTGACGCGCTGATTATCGGAGCCGGTCCGGCGGGACTCTCCGCGGCTCTCTCGCTCAAAAAATCGGGTGTGGAAGACATACTGATCGTAGAAAGAGAAGACGCCCCCGGCGGAATACTTCTTCAATGTATCCATAACGGATTCGGTCTGAACGCTTTTAAAGAAGAACTTACAGGACCGGAATACGCGGAACGTTACGTGAAGGTTGTCCGGGAAAATAATATTGAAACTCTCTTAAACACGGCTGCGGTTGACATCGTTACGCTGCAAGATAAAAAAACAGTTATCCTCTTATCCAAAAAAAAGGGCCTCGTGAAAGTTACCGCGAAAGCGGTCATTCTCGCCATGGGATGCCGCGAAAGAAACCGCGGGAATATCGCCATTCCGGGCAGCCGGCCGGCCGGTATCATGACGGCGGGTTTCGCGCAGAAAATGACGAACCTCCACGGATATTTGCCAGGGAGAAACATAGTCGTCGTGGGCTCCGGGGATATCGGCCTGATAATGGCAAGACGCCTCACGTGGGAAGGATGCCGCGTAAAAGCCGTTGTGGAGATCCTGCCTTATCCGGGAGGATTGAACCGAAACATAGTCCAGTGCCTGAACGATTTCGGCATCCCCCTTTATCTTTCGCACGCGATTACGAATATTACGGGCGCCCGGCGCATCAAGAGCGTGCAGGTCGCCCCCATAGACAAGAATCTTGAACCAAAAAAAGAAGGCGCTTTTACCCTGACATGCGACACCCTTCTTCTCTCAGTGGGGCTCATCCCGGAAAACGAGCTTTCTATCCGGGCGGGAGTGACCCTGGACCCCGTGACGGGCGGCGCCGTTGTGGACGCTGATCTGATGACGTCAATACCCGGCATTTTCTCCTGCGGTAACGTTCTTCATGTCCACGACCTTGCTGATTTTGTTTCGGAAGAAGCCGATTATTGCGGAAAATCGGCGGCCGCGTATATACAGAACGCCCCCACGGAAAAGAAAGAAATTCCCGTTAAAACGGGACACCTGGTCAGATATGTTCTCCCTTCCCGGGTTGAAGCGGGAAAGAAAGCGATTATCTCGCTCAGACCGATCGCTCCGTCGGAAAATATCAACATGGTTGTCAGAACGGATAAAGAAATTATCCTTAAAAAGAAACACAGAAAAATATTCCCGAGCACGATGCTGCGTATCCCTATTGAAGAAGTACCGCGCGATGCGCAGTATCTTGAAGTTTCTTTTATACCGGAGGAAAAATGAAGAAAGACCTCACCTGCATTACATGCCCCATGGGGTGTAATCTGGAAGTCGCATACGACAAAAAACGTATAATCAGTGTGGAAGGTAATCAGTGTAAACGCGGAGAAACCTACGCGGAAAACGAGATCTTTCATCCGATGCGAACCGTGACGACGACAGTCCGTATATCGGGCTCTTCCGTTCCTCTTCTTTCCGTTAAAACGGAAAAACCGGTCCCGAAAAAACTATGTTCCAAGGTAGTCAAACTCGCGTCATCTATCAGCGTTGACGCGCCCATGAAAGCCGGCGATATAGTAATCAAAAACCTGCTTGATACCGGTGTTAATCTCGTGGCCACGAGAAGTCTCAATCGGTCATCATAACCCAAATTACAGCGACTTGAGCACCTGATCCTGGGCGTCTTTCCAGACCCGGATGGTTTCCCAGTCAACTGCCTGTATCCTCAGAACATACCCGCTGAAGATCGCCTTTAATATGGCCGTTATGTCTGATTCATTGCCTGC
>JBDRNI010000141.1:0-2731 GCA_043811335.1 Candidatus Omnitrophota bacterium
CAGCGCCCCAGAAATGCCTTCCGTGGATACTCCTGAAGAGACGAAGGACGAAGGACAGGGGACGGAAGAGCCGAAAGCATAGAGCAGAGAGCAGAGTAAGTAGGGGCGGGTTTTATACCCGCCCTTTTTATTTTTGAACCCCAGAACTCATCACTTACTGATCACTACTCACTGTTCACAGATCACTGTAACACACATCATCTGTCAAAAAATGGGTTTTTCCCGGTGGCCGAAAGAGGGATGCCGACGGCCATTGAAACGGTCTTGCCGAGGACACCGCTTTCCATTGCAGCTTTTCCTATAGAATACATCATCCTGTTATCAATATGGAATTTAGAGGCGATCGAAACCGCCGATCCCAGGGCGATCCCCAGATTAAGCGCGCTGTAGGAGCATACGCCGTTCGTTTTAGAGAGTTCCTCGCACGTGGGATACCCGCAGAAACCGCAGTTAAGGCCGAGTGGAGACTTTTCCGTTCCGATAACAATGATATGATCAATCTTCTTGATGTTTTTCGCATCGCGCACCATGCCGGGGCGGGACTTGTCTTTCGCGGCGAGTTTTTCCATCGCCTGTATGACTTTTTGTTTGTCGGCTTCGTCAAGAATGGTTATGACGAGGTTATCCACCCCTTTTGCCTTCGGCGCCGTCCGGGCGGCCGCGCACATGAATTCAGCCACGTCTTTTAACACGGCGCCAGCGATATCCTTATATTCTCTTCCCATGGGTTCCTCCTTTTCACGGGATATTCTACCATGTTTGTTGTTCCCGCGGTAGGGGCGAATAATTATTCGCCCCTACGAATTCCATTTTCGCGGCGGAGACGAAATCACAAATAAAAGAAGTAGGGGCGGGGTTTCCCCGCCCTCCGTCGTTCAGGGCGGGGGGACCCCGCCCCTACTTGACCGTATGATACGCCTATGCTAAAATGACCGCACGATGAAACCTGCCGATCAACAGCTCAAGATAATAAAAAGAGGCACGGAAGAGATCATAGGCCTTTCGGAACTCGAGAAAAAACTTTCTCAAAAGCGCCCACTCGTAATAAAATCCGGGTTTGACCCGTCTGCTCCGGACATTCATCTTGGACATACCGTTCTTCTGCGCAAGATGAAGCATTTTCAGGATCTGGGGCATAAGGTGTTCTTTCTCATAGGTGATTTTACAGGGCGTATCGGCGACCCGTCGGGACAGTCCAAAGAAAGAAAACATCTTACCGCCGCGGAAGTGAAAAAAAATGCCGCGACTTATAAAAAACAAATATCCAAGGTGTTGGACAAAGAAAAAACGAAAGTGGTGTTTAATTCCACGTGGTGCTCAAAACTGGGAACCGAAGGAATGTTTGATCTCGCTTCAAAGTATACCGTTGCCCGCATGCTGGAACGCGATGATTTTCAGACGAGATACAGAAAAAAAACCCCGATCAGCATACTGGAATTTCTATATCCGCTTTTGCAGGGATACGATTCGGTTGTCATGAAAGCCGATGTGGAACTCGGCGGCACGGACCAGAAATTTAATCTACTGCTTGGAAGAGACCTTCAGAAAAGTTACGGACAACCTCCGCAGGTGATCATAACCATGCCGATATTGGAAGGGACCGACGGCGTTAACAAAATGTCAAAATCCCTCAATAATTACATAGGCATTTCCGAAGCGCCGGAAGAGATGTTCGGCAAACTGATGTCTGTCTCGGATAAATTGATGTGGCGGTATTATGAACTTCTCACGGACACTGACCACGAGAAAATAAAACGGGATGTGGAAGAAAGCCGGGTTCACCCGAAGCAGGCAAAAACGGATCTGGCAAAAAGTATAGTAGCCGAGTATCACGGCGCGGCAAAAGCCGAAAAAGCGCGTGTTAATTTTGAAAGGATAATTGTAAATAAAGAAATTCCGAAAGACATGCCGGAACGAGTTTTTTCGGTAAATACAATGGCCTCGTCCGCCGCCGTCGCGGATTGTTTTAATATCTCAACCAGCGAGGCGAGACGGCTCATAGCTCAGGGCGCCGTGTCATATGACGGGGCCAGGGTCTCGGACCCCGCCCAAACGCTTACATTCAGGCCTCAAGGCGCGGTGCTGAAGGCCGGCAAACGCCGGTTTTGCAGAATAAAGGCCGGTCGCATCGCCCCAAAAAAAACATAAAAAAAGGTTCTTGACATTATACCGAATTAATGTAGAATGGCATCTACATAATTAAGGCGCTTTTTTGACGACACTTAAGAAAGCATCAAACGTGGTGCTTTTTTTTGGGTCTACTGTTCTTTGAAAATCAAATAACCAAAAGCACACGGGTCAATGAATATCAAACTGGAGAGTTTGATCCTGGCTCAGAACGAACGCTGGCGGCGTGGATTAGGCATGCAAGTCGAACGATCCCTTTCGCAAGAAGGGGATAGTGGCAAACGGGTGAGTAACACGTGGGTAATTTACCTTCGGGTTCGGAATAACCCGCCGAAAGGCGGACTAATACCGGATAAGACCACGGTTCCAAAGGGACCGCGGTTAAAGGTGGGGATCCTGAAAATGGACCTGTCGCCCTTAGATGAGCCCGCGTCCTATCAGCTTGTTGGGGGGGTAAAGGCCCACCAAGGCGAAGACGGGTAGCTGGTCTGAGAGGATGGTCAGCCACACTGGGACTGAGACACTGCCCAGACTCCTACGGGAGGCTGCAGTCGAGAATCTTTTGCAATGCCCGAAAGGGTGACAATGCGACGCCGCGTGAGCG
>JBDRNI010000142.1:0-2423 GCA_043811335.1 Candidatus Omnitrophota bacterium
ACGTCACGCCCAAACGAACACCGCGGTGCCCCATCATCGGATTGCTTTCCTTAAGTGCGGCGATGCGTTTTTCAAGATCGGCCATATCAATATTCAGGCTATTCTTGAGGCAACGGCGGAACTCTTGAAGGAGAAGAAAAAAGTGTCTCCCGAAATAATGATACCGGTTGTGGGCATTGACCGAGAAATAATGGACCAGAATGGTATTATAGACCGCGTAAAAAAAGAAGTGATGAAAAAGCATGATCTAAAAAAGCTCCCTGTCATGGTCGGGACGATGATAGAGATACCGCGCGCGGCATTGACGGCGGATAAGATAGCGCACGTGGCGGAATTCTTCTCATTCGGCACGAACGATCTGACCCAGATGAGTTTCGGATTTTCCCGCGACGACATGGGGTCGTTCCTTGTGCCTTATCTGGAGAAGGGAATACTTCCGGTAGACCCTTTTCAGTCTCTTGATATTGAGGGTGTCGGTCAGCTTGTTGAGATGGCGATCCGGCGCGGAAGAAAGGCTCGCCCGGGATTGAAGGTGGGTATATGCGGCGAACATGGCGGAGATCCGGCTTCCATATCTTTCTGCTATAAGGTGGGGATGGATTATGTAAGTTGGTCGCCGTTTCGCGTTCCGATAGCGCGTCTTGCCGCGGCGCAGGCGGCTCTTGAAGGATAGGTCTCGATGGCCTGGGTTTTTCTGGAAAACGGATAAACAGAAAGGATCGGCCCTGACGCGTGAAAACACGGCACGGCCGGAGGCATAATGGATGCGATAAAACTTTACCTGAAGGACATACGCGATCTGCCCCTTTTAACAGCCGTAGAGGAGAAGGCGCTTGCCACAAAGGTCAAAAAAGGCGATAAGAAAGCCCGCCAGAAGATGATAAAAAGCAATCTGCGCCTTGTCATCAACATCGCTAAAAAGTACAGCTATCTGGGTGTGCCGATGCTTGACCTGATAGAGGAGGGAAACCTGGGCCTTATGAAGGCCGTCAGCAAATATGATCCGGATAGAGGATACCGTTTCAGCACGTATGCCGCGTGGTGGATAAAGCAGTTCATTACGAGGGCCGTTGCGAATCAGGGGAAGACTGTTCGTATTCCCGTGTACGTGATGGAGATGCTGATGCGGTTCCAGAAAGTAAAAAAGCACCTTCTGCAGAAACAGAAAAAAGATCCGCACATGAGTGACATAGCAAAAAGAATGAAAATGCCGGTGGGGCGCATAAAACAGCTGAATCACATGGCGTCAAACATCGCCAGTCTTAACGCGCCGATCGGCGAGTCGGGCGACTCCGAGTTCATGGATCTCATTGAGGACGAGAGTATCGTCAATTCCGTGGACGAACTTTCAAAGTTCCTTCTTCACGAAAGAATAGAGGGGCTTCTTGAAAAAATGACCGAACGCGAGAAAAAGATCCTTGTTCTGAGATTCGGGCTCGGTGAGGACGGCATTTCGCATACCCTGCGGGATACCGCGAAAAATTTCGGTATCACGCGCGAACGGGTTCGGCAAATAGAAGCCGCGTGCATGGACAAGCTCCGGAAGATGATGGAAGAGCAGGAACAGGTAGCGGCGGATAAGATGACGAAGAAAGTGAAGCGGCATAAACGGTAGAGTGGGGCCTTGTGCCCGCCCGGCGCGGTCAACTCGGGCGGTACGAGAATCGCGTTATGGACTTTCTGGGGGACACGCCTGTAGTGGGCTCGCTTTCGTAAGGGTGCACCAGGCATGTCCCCAGAATATAATTTTATTTTGACTTGGATAGAGAGAATAGAGAGCTCAAAGAGGCTAAGATCCCGTTCTTCGCAGCGTCTGTCATCCCCGCCTGTTCGAGCGAAGCCAAGAGGCAAAAGCGGGAATCTGTCTGATGTCTCCAAAATAGGATTCATGAAGAAAAAATCGGATATATCGGATATAAGGGGTTATGATGCGCGGTGAACAAACTCTAAAAATATATGGTGCTTTTTGCGACTATGTGAAGACTAAGAATAAAAGACTAATTAAAGATTTTACCGCTGAAGATATTGAGTTTGCTTTGATAGAATGTAGCATTGATGAGAGGGAACCCCCCTATAAAGCCATGAAACGGCAACTCGGCGAATTAAAAAAACGCGAAGAGAAGAAAAACGTGAGGCCTAATGGTTTGGCTAAGAATTCGGAGGATGGTGAGTGCAAATATGTGGAAGGCACGTGTTGGTTGAAGATTGAAGAAGAATATGAAATCAGCAAGAAAAAGTTCGGTATGGAAATCAATTTCGTCAAAGGTGCACATAAAAGGAAAATCATCTTTCGGGATGTGGAGCAGGCCTATATTCTTTCCAAGCGTGGTTTTAACAAGCCCGCTTTAATTTTGGCGGGTTCAATAATAGAAGAACTTTTGAGATTATATCTGGAATCAAAAGATGTTCCCCTAAAAGACGAC
>JBDRNI010000143.1:0-4227 GCA_043811335.1 Candidatus Omnitrophota bacterium
TGCATGCCATATGTGCGATTTTGTTGTTTATCGCTTATGGAAATGCTCACGCCTTTGCCGCCGGTGATGAGGAAAATCCGGTTGAGATCACCTCAGAAGTTGATAAAAACGCGATTAATGTGGGCGACAGAATTAAACTTAAACTTCTTGCCGAAAAACCGGCCTCCTTTGAAGTGTTATTCTCGGAAGATCCGAAGGCCTTTGGTGATTTTGTTTTAGTGGTCTCCCGTCCTGTCACGCGCGGATGGGGCAGCTTGCGTAAAACAGGGCACGAGTACGAGCTGACCATATATACTACCGGAACACACGTTATTCCTCCCGTGGGTGTAAAATTCAGAAAGAAGGGCGAGGCGAGTTGGCGCGTCATGAACACGCCGCAGACATCAATAGAAGTTAAAAGTCTCCTGACGGGGAGAGATACGGATATCAGGGATTTGAAAGGACTGGCTGCCTTCGGAGGAAGCCGGGCTTTCGTGATCATCTTGTTGATCCTTGCCGCTACGGGTACAGCGTGGTTTATATGGGTTAAAAAAAGGCGCGGCTCCTTCGGCGCGGCTGTGGAAAAGGAGAAATCCGCTTACGAGGTCGCATATGAACAGCTGAAACTGTTGAAGGAGATGGACCTTCCGAAAAAAGGGCGCATCAAAGAATATTACACGATGCTTTCAGACATTATCAGGCATTATCTTGAAAACAGGTTTTCCTTCCGGGCGCCTGAGATGACCACTGAAGAATTCATGGCAAAACTAAAAAAGTCGCCGGAAATGCAAAGAGAGCATAAACGGCTGCTTAAGGATTTTTTGTCACATTGTGACCTGGTGAAGTTTGCGAAGTATGGTCCGACTTTGCTGGAGATGATTGACAGCTACTCTTCGGCGGAACGCCTGCTTGATGAGACCTTGGAAGAAGAGGAGGTGAAAGAGGCGTGAGATTTGCAGATCCGTGGGTTCTGGTTTTGTGCGCGCTGGTGCCGCTTCTGGTCTATCTGGTCCGGAAGTTTGACAACAAGATGCATGGGTCTTTCCGTTTTTCGGACGGGGATCTGGTCGGCTCGTTAAAACCCTCTTTCCGGGCAAGAATGGCCGGCCGGCTTATTTATTTACGCGCCGCGACGCTGGTCCTGTGTATTCTGGCGGCGGCCAGGCCTCAATCGATCACGGAAGAGACAAAGGTCTACACCGAAGGAGTTGATATAGTTCTTGCGGTAGATTCCTCCAGCAGCATGATGGCCATGGATTTTGAGGTAGGTAAAAAAAGAGTCACCCGTCTTGATGCCGTAAAATATGTGGTATCGGATTTTATCGTGAAAAGGCCCGATGACAGAATAGGAATGATCGCGTTTGCTTCTCTTGCGTATACCGTATGCCCGCTTACGCTTGATCACGATTGGCTGGAAAGAAATCTTGAAAGGGTAAAAATAGGCATGATAGAGGACGGGACCGCGGTGGGGTCGGCCATAAGCGCGGCTCTTAATCGGCTGAAAGACGCCGCGGCGAAGGAGAAAATTATAATTCTGCTTACCGATGGGAGAAATAACGCCGGCAGGATATCACCTCTGGCCGCCGCCGAAGCGGCCAAGGTTCTCGGGGTAAGAATATACACTATCGGCGCCGGAACAGAAGGTCTTGCGCCGTTTCCCGTCAAAGACATGTTTGGGAACACGGTTCTGAGGCCGATTCAGATAGATATAGATGAACGTCTTCTGCGTGAGATAGCGCAGGTAACGGATGGCATGTATTTCAGGGCGACGGATACTCAATCTCTTGAGAACATATATGACGAGATCGACAAGCTTGAAAAAACGCCCATAGAAGAATCAGGGTTTAATATTTACCGTGAACTTTTTCCGTTTGTCCTTATACCGGCGTTCTTATTGCTCTTGGTGGAAGTGGTTTTGTCCGGAACATTGTTGAGGAGGATACCGTAGATGAAATTCGGGGCCATTTACATGGCGGCATGGCTATGGATAGTTCCTCTCGCAGCCCTTTTCTATATTTATGCAGGCCGCGCCAGAACGAGGGCCATGCGGAGTTTTGCCGGTGAAACCCTGATCCCGGAGATATCAAAAACTTTTGACGCGCAGAAACGGAAGATAAGACATCTTATGGTCGTGGCGGCGGTTCTTTTTATCGCGTTTACTCTATTAAGGCCGCAATGGGGATACGAATGGCAGGAAGTGAAACGTCAGGGAATTGATATCTTGATCGCTCTGGATACGTCTAACAGCATGCTGGCCGAAGATGTTCTTCCGAACAGGCTCAGCCGCGCGAAACTTGCAATACAGGATCTGGTGAAAAAACTGCGTGGGGACAGAGCCGGCCTGGTGGTTTTCTCGGGAACGGCGTTTCTGCAGTGTCCGTTGACAGCAGACTATAACGGATTTCTTCTGTCTCTTGACGATGTTGATGTGGATACGATCCCCATAGGAGGGACATCTCTGGCGAAGGCGATATATACCGCGATCAACAGTTATGACAAGGAAAAAAAACAACAGAAGGCGCTTATTGTCATAACAGACGGCGAAGATCTTGAAGGAGGGGTCGAGAAAGCGATCGAGAGGGCCAAGGCCATGGGTATCAGAATATTTTGTGTGGGGATAGGATCTACGGAGGGCGAGATCATTCCGATAGAGAACGAAAAAGGAAAGAAAGGGTTTCTCAAGGACGTCTCCGGAGGCATTGTTAAGACACGTCTTGTTGAGGCTCTTTTGCAGAAAATGGCCATTGAAACCGGAGGGATGTATGTCCGCGCTACCGGCGCGGAATTCGGACTGGGACTTATTTATGACGAGCGGCTATCCAAACTGGAAAAAGAGGAATTCAAGAGCCGGATGGAAAAACATTACAATGAACGGTTTCAGATCCCCCTGGGATTTGCCATGTTTTTACTTTTTTTAACGCCGTTGATCGGCGACAAGCGGAAAGAAAAATCGTAGGGGCGGGGTCTCCCCGCCCTGTAGAGGGTGCGAATGAGCAATAGACACATAATCAGCACAATCACAGGCATTCTCCTCATCGCGTTTTTCACCGGCGCGGCGGATGCCGCTTCCGCGGGACGTGAAGTAAAAAAAGCCGAACGGTTTTTTCGTGAAGGAAAATACGATGAAGCTCTTACCAGCTATGATCGCGCGCTGTCCTCGCGGCCGGATGACCCCGTGATCCAGTATAATCGCGCCGTCACTCTTTATCAAAAGGGAAGGTTTGTTGATGCTGAAGGGACTTTCATGAGTTCTCTTGCGGCGGGCAAAGAAGAATTGGAAGAAAAGAACGTGTATAACATGGGAAACAGCCGATATCGTATCGGCACCGGCATGGAAAAGTCCTCGCCGGAAGAGGCCTTGAAAAATTACCGCACTTCCGCGCAATTTTATAAAAGAAGCATGGAGCTTGCCCCCGGGGATGTAGACGCTAAATATAATTATGAATTTGTCCTGAAAAAGATCAAGGATCTTAAAGAAAAGACGGATAAAGATAAGAAAGAGGAGAAAGAGGAGCCGAAGGAACAGGATAAGAAGGAAGATAAACAGGAGGAAAAGAAGGAACAGGAAAAAGAAGATCAGAAAAAGCAGGAAGAAAAAGAAAAACAAGATAAAAAAGAAGAGCAGAAAAAGGAACAGTCCGAACAGAAAAAAGAAGAGGATCAGTCCCAGGAAGAACAGGAAAAGGAAAAAGAGCGCGAGGAACAAAAAAAGCGGGATGAGGAACAAAAACAGGAAGAAGAAAGAAAAAAGAGAGAACAGGAAGAGAAAGAAAAAAAAGAACAAGAGCGGCGCGAAGAGGAAAGAAAAGAGCAGCAGAAAAAAGAGGAAGAACAAAAAAAAGAGCCTTCAGAGGGACAGGGGTCTAATGAAAAACCCGATGAAGGCGAAATGAGTGAAGAAGAAGCCAAGATGCTTTTACGGGGTCAGGAAGAAGAGGAAGAAAGAATGAGGGGAGAAATGAAGAGGCGACGCAGCGCCAATCGCCCCGAGGTTTTAAGAGATTGGTGAATAAGGCCACAACTTACGGAACGAAGTGACGTAAGTTGTAAGGCCGCTTTCGCCCTGTACCCAAGCCGAGTTGGCTTGCGGTACAGGGTAAGCGTACAGTATAATTATGAATTTGTCCTGAAAAAGATCAAGGATCTTAAAGAAAAGACGGATACAGATAAGAAAGAGGAGAAAGAAGAGCAGAAGGAACAGGATCAGAAGGAAGATAAACAGGAAGAAAAGCAGGAAGAGGAGAAAAA